>JAGDCE010000016.1 GCA_017958705.1 Clostridia bacterium | reverse complement strand
GCGGAGCATTCTATATGCCAGCCGGGGTAGCCGTAGCCCCACGGGCTTTCCCATTTCAGCTCCTGATCCTCGAATTTGGATTTGGTGAACCACAGGACGAAATCGGCCTTATTGCGTTTGTTCTCGTCCGCTTCGACGCCCTCGCGCACGCCGACCTCGAGATCTTCCGCGTCGTGTTCGCCGAACACGTAGTATTTATCGAGCTTCGACGTATCGAAATACACGTTGCCGCCCGCCCGGTAAGCGTAACCCTTTTCGAGCAGGGCGTCTATCATGTCTATGAATTCGGCGATGCAGCCTGTCGCCGGCTGTATCACGTCGGGGCGTTTTATGTTGAGCTTGTCCGCGTCTTCAAAAAACGCTTTCGTATAAAAATCCGCTATCTCCATAACGGTCTTGTGCTCGCGCTTCGCGCCTTTCAGCATCTTGTCTTCACCGGTGTCGGCGTCCGAGGACAGATGACCGACGTCCGTTATGTTCATGACGCGCAGCACGTCGTATCCGGCGTATGAAAGATATCTGACAAGTATATCCTCCATAATATAACTGCGCAGGTTGCCTATGTGCGCGAAGTGATAGACCGTCGGGCCGCAGGTGTATACCTTCACCTTTCCGGGCTCGTTGGTGTAGAATTCTTCTCTTTTATGTGTCAGACTGTTGTACAGTATCATTTCGATCCTCCGTTTTTTCCTTTTCGTCAAGTCTTTTTTCGAGCTCTTCAATGCGGCATCTGAGCCGACAGAGCTCCTGTGTCACGGGGTCGGGGATGTGGATCTGGTCGAGATCTCCGCCGCAGCCTTCCGCTTCGGGCTTTTCCCCTTTCCGTCTGACGACGCGCGCCGGCATGCCGACCGCGGTGCTGTTTTCGGGTATTTCGTTCAGCACCACCGCTCCGGCGGCTATTTTCGTATTGTCGCCGACCTTGAACGGACCGAGCACTTTTGCGCCGGCGCCCACCATGACGTTGTTGCCGAGCGTGGGATGACGCTTGCCGACGTGCTTTCCGGTGCCGCCGAGCGTAGCGCCCTGATATATCGTACAGTCGTCGCCGATCTCCGCGGTCTCGCCGATCACGACGCCCGCGCCGTGGTCGATGAAAAGACGCTTACCGATCTTCGCCGACGGGTGGATCTCTATATCGGTGAAGAATTTCGCCGTCTGGCTGATCGCGCGAGCAACAAATTTATAACCCTTCTGATCGAGCTTGTGCGCCACACGGTACGCGGCGACTGCGTGAAGTCCGGAGTACAGCAAAAGCACCTCGGCGGCGCTCGACGCGGCGGGGTCGCGCTCCATTATGGATTTTACGTCGCCCTCTGCGTCAAGGATGCCGTCGGCTATCTTATCGATTATCTCTGCCGCCGCTTCCGCATTGCGGACCGTTTCGTGCATTTTGCGGTTGAGCTTTTCAAGTTTGTTTTCCAAAATACCCGGCTCCTTGATATTATTCTCTGTTTATTATATATCGTATAACACGTTTTGTAAATGGGTATTTTGAAATTTTTCTTCAAAAAACCATAAAATAACACGTTTACAATGATCCGCGGCGGAGATAATACGTAGAAAAGACGTTATCGGAGGCAAAATGAAGACAGAAAAAATGAAAAACGACGTGATGAGATTTCTCAGCTCCGACGTCGCCTCGGTCCGCTGCTGCGGTAAAACATACGACGTCAGCGGAATGTGCCTGCTGCTTTTGATCGCGCTTATCATGTCGAACACGGCGCTGATCGTCTGCATGGAGCGCAAGGCGGCGAAGCTGAAAGAAAAAGCAAAAGCCGCACGCGGCGACTGCGGCGGCTGAAAAAGCGGCGCCGGCTGTTGAACCAGCCGGCGTTTTTTTATCTCAGAAATCCGTTTATGATCTGCTCTTCCGCTTCCGCCTCGGTCAGACCGAGCGTCATCAGCTTGATGATCTGGTCTCCGGCGATCTTGCCGATCGCGGCCTCGTGAACGAGCGTGGCGTCTATGTCGTTCGCCTCGAGACCCGGGACGGCGAGGATCCTGCCGTTTTCCATGATTATCGAGTCGCATTCGGTGTGTCCGTGGCACGGCGCGTTGCCGATTATCTTGGCGTCGAATTTCTGATACGAATCCTCGCGCGCGACGGAGCGCGACACCACGTCAGCGGACGAGTCTTTTCCGTCAAGTTCAACGGCGTAAGTGCTTACCGCGCGCTGACTGCCGTGCGTCATGAGTCTTTCGCGCACGATGAGCTTCGCGCCGGCGGCGAGCTTCGCCGTCGTCGTCCTCACGGTGTCGTCGACGCCTTTTATCTGCACCATCTCCATCTCGACGGTGCTTCCCTCCTCCTGGTATACCTCGGTACCGGGATTGAGTATGCGTTTGCCGGTACCGCTGCCGGAACCGTAGTGTTTTTCGACGTATTTCACGCGGGCGTTTTTACCGACGAAAAAGCGGTGGATGCCGTCGTGCTCCGCGTCCTGATTGCCGCAGTTGTCGATACCGCAGCCGGCGACGATCACGACGTCGCAATTCTCGCCGATATAGAAATCGTTGTAAACGACCTCTTTCAGCCCCGTCCGGGTCAGCACGACCGGGATGTGGACGCTCTCGTTCTTCGTGCCGGGCTTTATCCGCACGTCGATGCCGGAGACGTCTGTCTTCGACGTTATCTCAATGTTCGCGGTGGATCTTCTGCCCGCCGCCTCGCTGTTGGATCTGATATTGTACGCGCCTTCGGGCACGGAATGGAGATCCGCGACCTCGAGCAGCAGTCTTTTCTGTATTTCGTCAAGCTTCATCTGCGGTCACCTCCGTTACTGTCTTGCGCACGGCTGCGTGATGTCGGGAGATCTCAGCAGTTCCGTGAACACCTCGTCGCGGCTGCCGCGGCGTTCGATCCGTCCGTCCTTTAAAACGATTATCTCGTCTGCGATGCTGAGTATGCGCTCCTGGTGCGATATGATCACGATCGACCTGTCCTCGGCGGTCCGGCGCATGCGCTCGAACACGTCGATAAGGTTCTTGAAGCTCCAGAGGTCTATACCGGCCTCCGGCTCGTCAAAGATCGAAAGCGCCGCGCCTCGCGCAAGCACGGTGGCGATCTCGATGCGCTTCAGCTCGCCGCCGGAAAGGCTGGAATTGACCTCGCGGTCGATATAATCGCGCGCGCACAGACCCACGGCGGAAAGATACTCGCAGGAGTCCGCGACGTTGAGACGTCTGCCTGAGGCGATGCGGATGAGGTCGAGCACGTTGATGCCTTTGAATCTCACGGGCTGCTGGAACGCGAAGGCGATACCGAGGTTCGCCCTCTCGCTGACCGTCATATCCGTTATGTCCGTACCGTTATAAACGATCCTGCCTTCCGTGACGCGCTCTATGCCGGTGATCAGCCGCGCGACGGTCGACTTGCCGCCGCCGTTCGGCCCGGTGATCACGACGAGCCTGCCGTCGGGTATCGACAGATCGACGTTTTTTATTATATGCTTGTCCGTCCCGTCGACGTTGACGGTGAAGGACACGTTTTTCATTTCAAGCATTACGCACCTCGCTGATGAGTTTATATTCCGATATATTATAACGGAAATTCATCAATAATTATATCCTTTCCCTGCCAACTTTTTATGAACTTTAAAGGCGGTCGAAAAATGAGTTTCACACTTGACTTTTCGCGTCCGCGGGTATATAATGAGCTAAACACTGGCGGAAAGGATGAAACACAATGAAAGACAACAGGATCACATCCGGCACGGTCCGCGACGGTAAACCGCGTAAATACTTCACTATGAGCTTTGACGACGGCGTGACTCAGGACAGACGCGTCACGCAGATCTGCAGAGATCACAACTTTTACGGCGTCACGTTCTTCATCAACACCGGCCTTTTCGGCGCCAACTGGCCCGACGTCGGACCGTCGCAGTTCGGGCGGGACGACGTCACGCATATAAGATTTACCGAGGACGAGATCAGGACCGGCATCTACGACGGATTCGACGTGCAGGTGCATACGCTCCATCATCCCTGCCTCGTCTGGTACGACGATCAGCCGGAGAAGCTGAGGGAGGAGGTCGGCGGCGACGCGGACAACATCAAGCGCATATTCGGATACGCGCCGGTCGGGATGTCGTGGCCGGGAAGCGAGCTCAACGCCTCCGAGACGACAATAAAAAAGATAATAGAACTGACGGACATCCGCTATTCGAGATGCGCCGCGCGCGCGACGCACGATTTCAGCCTTCCGGAGCAGTTCATGCTCTGGTATCCGTCGTGTTCGCTGAGCGAGAGCTGCACGGACGAGCTGGCGGAGCAATTTCTGAAGCTGAAGCCGGACCGCGACGCCGTCTTCTACGTATGGAACCACGCCTACGAGCTCGACGCCTTCGACACGTACGGCAGACTCGAGCGGCTGATCAAGCGCATGAGCGGGGCTGAGGACGTGATCTGCGTCAGCAACACCGAGTTTTACGAGCTTTTCAAGGACGAGATACCGGCGTATTAAAACAAAAAAACGCACCGTGCGGTGCGTTTTTTTATACGGCGGTAGATTATTTGAGTTCGATCTGAGCGCCTGCTTCGGTGAACTGCTTCTCGAGAGCTTCAGCCGTAGCCTTGTCAACGCCTTCCTTGATGGGCTTCGGAGCCTCGGTGACGAGGTCCTTGGATTCCTTCAGGCCGAGACCGGTAACTTCGCGGACCAGCTTGATGATGCCCATTTTCTTGGTTTCGTCATAGCCTTTGAGGACGACGGTGAATTCAGTCTTTTCCTCGACGGCGGGAGCGGCTTCGCCGGCTGCGGGAGCGGCGACGGATACGGCGGCGGATACGCCGAATTCAGCCTCGATCTCTTTTACGAGATCGGCAAGTTCAATTATCGTAAGTCCCTTGATCGCGTCAAGTATAGCAGTAGTCTTTTCGGATGCCATTTTGTTTTTCCTCCAAATTCAATTTATTATGTGGTGTTTTTATTCTGCGGGAGTTGCTTCCGGTTCCGCAGGAGCTTCCGGTGCGGCCTCTTCAGCCGCGGGCGCCTCTTCCTTGGGAGCTGCGCCGCCCTGGTCTACGACCGCCTGAAGTACGATCGCGAGTTTGTAGAGAGGACCGTTCAGGCTGCCGAGCATCTTGGAAATAAGAACTTCCCTGTTCGGGATCGCAGCGAGAGCCAGGACTTCGTCACGATCGAGCATTTTGCCGTCGCATATACCGGCCTTGATGCTGAAAGTCTCGACCTTGTCGTCGTATTCCTTCAGGACCTTGGCGGCAGACACTTCGTCTTTGCCGATCGCAACCGCGGTCATCCCCGTGAGAATATCGCCGAATTCATTGTAGCCGAGAGCTTCGAGCGCACGCAGAGTGATGCGGTTCTTTATGACGGTATAGTCGACGTTCGCTTCGCGCAGTGCTTTGCGCATCTTGGTATCATCCTCGACGGTGATGCCGGCGTAATTGACTATAACGGTGGAAGAAGCATCTTTCAGTCTGGCGCTGAGTTCTTCAACTACTTTCGCTTTCGCGGCGATAGTTTTCTCTTTTGCCATGTTTGTTTTACCTCCGTATAGATTTACCAAATACGAGAGAAGAAAAAATTTCCGCTCCAAAGAACGGAAATGATAAAAAATCTATCACTTTTCTCCTCGGCAGGAAAGCTCATCGATTTTACCGTAACCTGCTGTCTTTGGATAACGCTGTGATTATATCACATAAAACTGCGTTTGTCAATACCTTTTTGAAAAAAAATCCCGCATCCGGCGGGATTTTTACAGTCGCGTCAGCCCCCGATGTTTTTTCCGAGGGCGAGCACGTAAACGTGAGCGTCGAAATACGTCTCCTCTCCGCGCTTTTTATAGCGCGTTATCCGGTCCGCGCGAAATCCGAACTTTTTCAGCAGCGCGACAGACGCGGCGTTGTCGTCCGCTGCCTCGGCGGTGACGGAAGTCATCCCGTTTGCGGCCGCCAGACCGATCAGCGCTTCGACAATCTCGCCGCCGTAGCCCTGCCTCCACAGGTCCCTGCGCACGCAGTAGCCGATATCGCAGCTGCCGCCTTCGGGAAAGGCGCAGCACGTCCCGACGCGGGTATCGCTTCCCTTCAGCTGCGCGATAAGATACAGACCGTCCTTTTCGTCCGCCATGGCTTCAACCAGAGACAGATACCTTTCGTCGGCGTTTTCAATGGCGGGATCTGCCATATAGTACCCGTTTTCTTTGTCGCACCACAGCGACAGACAGAAACCGAGATCGCTTTTTTCGTATGCGCGTATTATCAGTCTCGGAGTCTCAATACTGTTTTCGAGTTTCAATTTCTCACCGCCTTACTATATTACCGTATCGGATTATACCGCAGATGTGTGAACAATTCAACCGAAGCCCGCCCGTTTGGTCTGCGGTGCAAAAACCGCGCCGTTTTTTTTCATATTTTTTAAATTAAACCTTGAAAAGCCGGAGTATATGTGATAAAATGAAAGAAAAAAACAAGTGAGGTCTGTATGAGCATACCGAGAAGTGAACATCCTTTTCCGCAATTCATGCGCGAGGCGTGGTGCAATCTCAACGGAGAATGGCAGTTCGAGATCGACCACGGCGTAAGCGGTACCGAAAGAAAGCTGTTTGAAGCGGAGTCGCTGCCGTCCAAGATAACCGTCCCGTTCTGCCCCGAGTCGGAGCTTTCCGGGATCGGGGTCAAGGATTTTATGCGCTGCGTATGGTATAAGAGAAAAATCGTTTTACCGGATGATTTCAAAGGCAAGCGCGTGATATTACATATCGGCGCGTGCGATTATGAAACGACGGTCTGGGTAAACGGCAAAGAAGCCGGCAGCCACATCGGCGGTTATATCTCTTTCTCGTTCGATATCACGCCGTATCTGACGGACGGCGAAAACGATATAACGATCCGCGCGTATGACGACAACCGCAAGGGCACTCAGCCCGCGGGCAAACAGAGCGACAGATATCATTCCTACGGCTGTTTCTATACGCGTACCACCGGTATCTGGCAGACGGTATGGCTTGAAGCCGTGCCCGAGGCGTATATCGTATCAGCAAAATACTATACGAAAATCGACGGCTTTGTAAGGATAGTTGTAAAGACAAAGAACGCGTACGGCAAGACGTTGAAGGCGACGGCGTTTTATAACGGCGCGTATGAAGAAGAAACGGAAGCCGTAGTTCGCGGGGAAAACACGGAGCTCACGCTGCTGATAGAAGAGGCGAAGCTCTGGGCGCCGGGCGAGCCGAATCTGTACGATCTGACGCTGACGCTCGGCGAGGACACCGTACAGAGCTATTTCGGCATCCGCGAGGTGTCCGTTCACGATCACAGATTCTATATCAACGGCAAGTCCGTTTTCGGGCGCTTCATACTCGATCAGGGCTTCTATCCCGACGGCGTTTATACCGCGCCGACGGACGAGGCGCTTAAGCGCGACATTGAGCTTTCCATGGCGTGCGGTTACAACGGCGCGAGACTTCACCAGAAGATATTCGAGCCGAGATTCCTGTATCACGCCGATAAAACGGGCTATATGGTCTGGGGAGAGCACGCGAACTGGCTGCTCGATATCAGCAAGCCCGCGGCATGGAAGAACTTCGTCGGCGAATGGCTTGATGAGGTCGAGCGCGATTTCGACCATCCCGCGCTGATAGGCTGGTGCCCGTTCAACGAGACGCAGCAGAATCAGGATCCGGAGCTGTTGAAATACGTTTACAGCGTGACCAAGGCGCTCGACCCGACGCGCCCCGTCATCGACACGAGCGGCTGGTTCCACGTAAAAGGCTTCTGCGACATGTACGACTGCCACGACTATGAGCAGGATCCGGTCAAATTCAAGGAAAAATACGACAAGCTGATGAAGGGCGAGCAGACAGGCGACTGGACCGGACCGTATCCGGACGATCTCTGCTTCGTCTCCGAGTTCGGCGGCACGTGGTGGTCGCCCGGAGTCAAGGGCGGCTGGGGCTACGGCGCGTCGCCCGCGGATATGGACGAATTCCTGAAACGCTACGAAGGGCTCGTCTCGGCGCTTTTGCAGAACGACAAGCTCTGCGCCTTCTGCTACACGCAGTTGACTGACGTCGAGCAGGAACAGAACGGACTTTACACGTTCGACCGCCGCGCCAAATTCCCGACCGAAGAGCTGAAGCGCATAACCTCCGCGCCGGCGGCTTCGGAAAATGGATAAGCCGGTCAAAAACAGGATCATACGCACCGCCGTAAGGGCGGTGCTTGCCGTGTTGACGGTCGTTTTCGGATTCACCGCCGTATCCGGCAGACTGCCGGACGACCGTCCCGACGGCTTTATGCGCGCAGTCTTCTTCGACGCGGGAGAGGGAGACTGCGCGCTTATCATATGCGGCGATTCGGTCGTTATGATCGACGCCGCCGAAGGCGGATCCGAGCAGGCGATCGGGTATATGCAGCGGCTCGGGATCGATCATGCGGACTATATGATCGTAACGCATTTCGACCGCGACCACGCGGGCGACGTGCCGCGGATAATGAGGGAATTCTCCGTTTACCGTCTGCTGATGCCGGAGCCGGTCGACGCCTCGATCTTCGCGTACAGTAACATAATCAACGGCGTGAGCGACGAGGAGATCATATACGCGCGGACCGGTCAGAGTTACGTTTGCGGAGAGCTTTCGATCGACGTGCTGGCGCCGAACGCGAAGGCGAAAAAGGACAATGACACGAGCATCGTCTGCCGTGTGAGCCGCGGCGACAGAGCGGTCCTTCTGTGCGGCGACGCGTCCGCCGCCGAGGAAAAGACGATGCTTTCAAAATACGGCTCCTCCCTGCGCTCGGACGTTATAAAGATCGCCCACCACGGCTCCGACTATTCTTCGACGGACGACTTCCTTCGCGCAACTTCCCCGTCGTTTGCCGTGATATCCTGCGGCAAAAACAGCTACGGTCACCCGTCGATGCGCGTGATAAGCACGCTGAAGGCGCTCGGCGCCGACGTAGCGATAACCGAAGGCGACGGTGTCGTAATATACGACATTTTCCCCGACCGTGTCGAGCGAAAAAAATAAAACGGCAATATGCACAAAAATCATTGGGAATTTTTGGCATTATTTTTTTGCAAAACATCTTGAAAAATCTCGTTTGATGTGGTATTATATTCCCATAAAATACCAATTTTGGGAAATATTGGGAGGTTTGAGAAAATGGATACCAAAATCAAGGTACTAATTGCGGATCCGTCAAGGCAGTTTTGCAAGAGCGTACACGATTATCTCGTCAGGGAGGGAAGCTTTCTGTGCGACGACGCGTGTGACGGCGCCGAGGCGACGGCGAAGGCGCGCGCCATCCAGCCGGATTTCATAATATGCGATATGTGGCTGCCGGGGACGGACGGCGTGCGGCTGATAAAGGCGGTGAAGGACGTGACGCCGAAGGACAGATACCCGGAGTTCATCGTCACCACCGTCGTCGGCAACCAGAACATATTCATGGAGGCGGACGAGGCGGGCGCGGCTTACTGCATGGTAAAGCCGTTCGACAACGCCGTGCTGGCGGAGCGTATGAAACGGCTGTACGGTCTTAAAAACGGCACGTTCAAGGCTCAGCCGCACATCGACCGCGACAACGATATAGAGACGCAGGTCACGCGGATCATACATCAGATCGGCGTTCCGGCGCATATCAAGGGCTATCAGTATCTGCGCTGCGCGATACTGATGGCTATCGCCGACAACGACATAATCAACGCCGTGACGAAGGTGCTTTATCCGTCCGTCGCGAAGAAATACAAAACGACCTCGTCGAGAGTCGAGCGCGCGATACGCCACGCGATAGAGGTGGCGTGGGACCGCGGCGACGTGGAAACGCTGAACTCTTATTTCGGCTATACCATACAGAACGACCGGGGCAAACCGACGAATTCCGAATTCATCGCCATGATCGCCGACAATCTGCGGCTGAAAAACAAGATCGGATAAACCCGTATCCGGATAAAATAAAAAACCACTGCGGCGTTTTCGGCGCGGCGTGATAAGGAAGTATTATGTATAAACTTTGCCGCGCCGAAAATGAAGACGCCCGCAAGCGGGCTAATGAAGAAATGAAGACGCTTCGCTAATGAAGAAATTCGAATTCAACGGTTTTCTTCAAGCG
>JAGDCE010000208.1 GCA_017958705.1 Clostridia bacterium | reverse complement strand
TCTTCGCTTCATTAGGCAACCAAGTTGCCGTCTTCATTAGGGCATAGCCGTCTTCATTAGTGAGCGAAGCGAACGTCTTCATTATACCGGTTGAACACGAAAAAGCAGACTGATTTTGTTCTCAGTCTGCTTTTGTTAAGTGCGCACTTACTCACCACTCGAACGTGAGGTGAAAAAAATATCCTTATGACGGTCGGGCATTCGGCGCCCGCGCTTTTTATCCGCGGACAAAAATCACATCCTCAGCTTGACGTAGCCCTGATCCGATCCGCAAAGCGGGCATCTGACGGGCGCCTCCTCAGTAGTCTGCTCGTGACCGCAGTTGGAACACTTCCATTTCGTCGGCGTGCCGCGGCGGTACATCGTGTCGTCGCACAGCTGGCTTCTGATCTCGTTAAGCATCAGCATGTGGCAGTGCTCCACGGCGCCGACGAGCTCAAACAGGTCGGCTATGTCCGGAAAGCCCTCATCACGCGCAGTTTTCGCGAATCCGGCGTAGATGTTCAGGCTTTCGTCGTATTCGATATCCGCCGCCGTTTTCAGGTCGTGCATCAGGTCGCCGTTCTCACGGAACGGAAGCCCCGCGTCGATCTTCACGTCGCAGTCGACCACTGCGGGTATCAGCTTTTCCCGGAACGCCTCGGCGTGGAAGCACTCGTTCCTGCGCACCTCGGACAGCGCCTCGTAAACCTCATATTTGCCGATCTGCTTCGCGGCCTTCGCCATCATATCGTATCTTTCGGACGCAAGACATTCGGCAACGTAAGAGTTCAAAAGATTTTTGCAAGTCTGCGAGTTTTTCAGTTCCATTTTTATTCTCCTTTCGGGTTTTTAGTATTATTGACGTCAAAAACGCGAAAAAATCATCCGCTGACCGCGAAAAACGAAATAAATTCATTTTGAATTAACACGGTTATAACAATAAAATCCCTCTTGTAGTTTATAATATATTGATATATTTTGCAAGGACGGCACGCGTTGAAAAAGTACTGCTTAAGACTTACCGGTTCCGACCGCACACGGGAATATCTGATATCCGCGCTCGAGGGTGGCTTTTTGTCTCACGCTTACATTTTCGAAGGTGCCGACGGCTCGGGAAGACATACGCTCGTCCGCGAGCTGCTCAAGGCGATGACGTGTGAGAGCGACGACGCGCCGTGCGGCGTGTGTCCGGCGTGTCTTAAGATCGACGCCGGCGTCTGCGTCGACATCAGATATATAAGACCCGCGGAAGGCAAAACGGAGCTTACAGTCGATCTGATCCGCGGTATATACGACACCGTCGGTATGAGCCCTTCGGAGCTCGATTTCAAGGCTTATGTGATCGAGAACGGGGAGCGTATGAATGCGAACGCGCAGAACGCTTTCCTGAAGCTTTTCGAAGAGCCTCCGGCAAACGTGGAGTTTTTCATAATTACGAACGACGCCTCGAAACTGCTGCCGACGATCCGCTCGCGCGCGCTCACTCTGCGGCTCGACAAGCTGACGCCCTCTCAGATGGCGGAAGTGCTCGACGCGCATAACATACCCGACAGTCCGAAACGCGCACGCGCGATCTCATTGGCGGACGGCAGCGCCGGTGAAGCGATGAGGATATTCACCGAGGATGACGACACCGTCAGAACCAGAAGGATCTGCGACGGCGCGATAGATATCCTGCTCGTGCCGGGCGGGGACAAGCTCGGATTTATCTCATATCTGCAAAGGAACGTCAAAAAGACCGACGAGCTGTGCCGCGTGACGGCGCTTATGCAGCGCGCGCTGCGCGACGTTATGGCGTGCAGACTCGGGCTCGATACGCCGCCGACGTATTTCGGCTCGACAGAGCAGACGGAAAAGTACGCGGATCACATATCGGACCGTGCGGTACTCGCGTGTCAGGATGCGATATCAGAACTTTTATCCGTATCGGACACTCCGCTCAATCCTCAGCTCACTGTAACGGTAACGGCATCCCGTCTGTGGGACGCTCATCTTATATGATAATACATACCCGTCGGGGCAATTCATGCCGGATCTATACTGAGTATCCGGAACATACATAAAAAGAATTAGGCTTCGACGTGAATTTCCGCTTGCGCGGAATACAGCCGTAACGGCGTTTGAACTTCACACGGTGCGGTGCCGTGCGATTTATGAAACGCGGGCGTCATCGCCCATCACCGCAATGAAAGGAAACGGAAAAAGTGAACGACAGAAGACGTAAAAGACATATACCCCACCTGCAGAGGAGCACGGTGGCGGCGCCGGAGAAGCAGCCGGTCAAAAAGCCCGCTTCGGAATACGAGGCGCCGCGGTTCATACTGCCGGAAAGCTATCTGATGAAGCCCGAAGAGGCAGAAGAACCCGAGCGAGTCCGCGTATGCGGCGTGCGTTTCAAAGACGGCGGCAAAGTATATTATTTCGAGCCGGATAAACTAGAGATCAAAAGCGGAGAGGCGGTCATCGTCGAGACGGCGAGAGGACTCGAATACGGAGTCGCGGCGTTCGACGACAAGGACGTTTCCGCCGCTGAGATCATAAGCCCGCTCAAAAAAGTGCTCCGCCGCGCCACGCCCGAGGACGACGCGCATAAAAAGGACAACGACGCGAAGGAAAAAGAGGCCTTCCGCGTCTGCGAGGAGATGATAATCCGCCACGGGCTCGAAATGAAGCTCGTCGAGGTGGAATGCACGTTCGACAATTCGAAACTGCTGTTCTATTTCACGTCGGAATCCCGCGTCGACTTCCGCGATCTCGTAAAGGATCTCGCGTCGGTTTTCAGAACGAGGATCGAGCTTCGCCAGATCGGTATCCGCGACGAGGCGAAGATGATCGGCGGTCTCGGCATCTGCGGACGCCCCGTGTGCTGTCACACGTTCCTCGAGGATTTCGGACAGGTGTCAATAAAAATGGCGAAGGAACAGAATCTGTCACTTAACACCGCTAAGATATCCGGCACCTGCGGCAGGCTCATGTGCTGTCTGCGCTACGAGCACGACACGTATGAAGAGGAGATCAGAAAAACTCCGAAGGTCGACTCGCTCGTCCGTACGGACGACGGCGACGGCGTCGTGGTCGAGACCGTGCCGCTTCAGGGGATCGTGAAGGTCCAGCTTTCGCAGAATCCCGACGCCGCACCCAAAGCGTACAACCGCGACGACATCAAGCTCATAGGATACGTAAAGAAAGAATCAAAACCTCAGCCGAAGCAACAGTAACGAAAGGAAGTGTCTGAAATGGCGGAAGGTCACAGACAGAGACTCAAAAGCAGATTTCTTGAATACGGTCTCGACACCTTCAACGAGATAAACGCGCTCGAACTGATGCTGTTTTACGCGCTGCCGAGACAGGACACTAATCCGCTGGCGCACCGTCTGCTCGACAGGTTCGGATCGTTTGCCGGCGTGCTCGACGCCGATTACGCCGAGTTGATCGAGGTCGATGGCGTTTCGGACCACACGGCGACGTTTCTGAAAACGCTGCCGGACGCGGCGAGGTATTATCAGCGCAGCAAGCTGAGCGGCCGCCTCGTGCTGCCGACGCTTACCGATATCGGGGAATTCCTCGTAAAGCAGTTCGTCGGCGTCACGTCGGAACGCGTTCTGATGCTTATGCTCGACAACGGCAGAAGCCTTATAAGCTGTGAGAAACTTCACGAGGGCTCGGTCAGCTCCGCGGCGGTGAGCATCCGCATGATGGCGGAGCTCGCGCTCAAACGGCGCGCCGCGGCGATCGTGCTCGCGCACAACCACCCGTCGGGCATAGCCGTACCGTCGCCGGACGATATAATCGTGACGAGAGAATTCAAAAACGCGATGATCACACTTGAGATAGAATTCATCGACCATTTCATAATCGCGGACAACAAATACTGTACGATACTGAACAAACTGTGATGAAAGATAAATTCAAACTCGTATCGGACTACAAGCCGACCGGAGATCAGCCGGCGGCGATAGCGGAACTGACGGAGGGCGTTCTCAAAGGCGACCGGATGCAGACGCTTCTCGGCGTAACGGGATCGGGCAAAACGTTCACGATGGCGAACGTTATAGCAAATCTCAACCGCCCGACGCTCGTTCTGGCGCACAACAAGACGCTCGCGGCGCAGCTGTGCCTTGAATTCCGGGAGTTTTTCCCGGAAAACGCCGTCGGCTATTTCGTGTCATATTACGACTATTTCCAGCCCGAGGCTTATATACCGGGCAAAGACCTTTATATCGAAAAGGATTCACTTATAAACGACGAGATAGACAAGCTGCGCCACAGCGCGACGTCGTCTCTGTTTGAACGCAGGGACGTCATAATCGTCTCATCAGTGTCGTGCATATATTCGCTCGGCGATCCTGAGGAGTACTGCGATCTTATGGTCGCGATCCGCCCCGGACTGCAGATCGACAGAAACGAATTTCTGAGAAGACTTGTTTCGATCAACTACGAGCGGAACGATATAAATTTCGTGCGCGATAAATTCCGTGTCAGAGGCGACACAGTCGAAGTGTTTCCGGCAAGCGAAGGTGAAAACGCGCTTCGCGTGGAATTTTTCGGCGACGAGATAGACAGGATATCGGAGATCAACGCGCTTACCGGCGCGGTGCTCCGCCGCCTGTCTTACGCTGCTATCTATCCCGCGTCGCACTACGCCATATCGGACGACAAAAGGCTCCGGGCTCTCGACCAGATCAGGGACGAGATGGAGGAGAGAGTCGAGTTCTTCGAAGCGCAGGGCAAACTGCTCGAGGCGCAGCGCATACGCACGCGTACGGAATACGATCTCGAGATGATCTCAGAAGTCGGTTACTGTTCCGGCGTGGAGAACTATTCGCGCGTGTTCGCCGGCAGGGCGCCGGGCTCGACGCCTTACTGCCTGCTCGACTATTTCCCGAAAGATTATCTGCTTTTCGTCGACGAATCGCACGCGACGCTGCCGCAGGTGCGCGGCATGAGCGCCGGAGACAGAGCGAGGAAGCAGAACCTCGTCGATTACGGCTTCCGTCTGCCGTCCGCATTCGACAACAGACCCCTCGTATTCGAGGAATTCGAGCAGAAGATAAATCAGGCGATATTCGTCTCGGCGACGCCCGGCGAATACGAAAGACAGCACTCGGCGTCTATATCAGAACAGCTTATCAGACCTACGGGACTTACGGATCCGGAGATAGAGATAAGGCCGGTGGAAGGGCAGGTCGACGATCTGCTCGGCGAGATCAGGCAGAGGACCGAGCGAGGTGAGCGCGTTCTCGTGACGACGCTGACGACGAAAATGGCGGAAGACCTGACCGAATATATACAAAGCCACGGTATAAAGGTCCAGTACATCCACCACGAGGTGGAGACGATGCAGCGGACCGAGATATTGCGTGATCTGCGCCTCGGCGTTTACGACGTGCTCGTCGGCATAAACCTGCTGCGCGAAGGACTCGACCTCCCCGAGGTCTCGCTCGTCGCGATACTCGACGCCGATAAAGAAGGTCTGCTGCGTTCCGAGGTATCGCTGATACAGACGATAGGACGCGCCGCAAGACACGAGAACGGCAAGGTCATAATGTACGCGGATACGATCACCGGCTCGATGAGACGTGCGATCGACGAGACGGACAGAAGACGCACGATACAGAAGAAATACAACGAAGAACACGGCATCACGCCGCATACTGTAGTCAAAGCCGTGCGCGACGTTATCGAGATAGCGGAACGCGACGATACGAAAAACAGAAAGAAGAGAACGGATCACGGCGAAAAGAAGCTTTCCGACGGCGACCGCGGCAGGCTGATAGACGAGCTGACCGCGAAAATGCGTCAGGCGGCGAAGGAGCTTCGCTTCGAGGAAGCGGCCGCGTACCGTGACAGGATAAGAAATCTGAGCAAATGAGCAGTTTCAAAACGAACGAATGGGAAAAAACGGATCAGACCGAACATAACAAAGTGGAGTCCGGCGCGCTTTATCTCGTCGCCACTCCGATCGGCAATCTCGCGGATATGACGTACAGGGCGGTAAAGATCCTGTCTGAGGTCGATTTCATAGCGGCCGAGGACACGCGCAACACCCCGAAGCTGCTCGGCAGATACGGGATCAAAAAGCCGCTCGTCAGCTATTTCTAGCATAACAAGCGGGAGCGCGGGGAATATATCGTTTCAAGACTGAAAAACGGCGAATCGTGCGCGCTCGTGACCGACGCGGGAACGCCTGCGATAAGCGATCCCGGAGAGGACCTTGTCGTGCTTTGCCGGCAAACCGGAGTCAAGGTTATAAGCCTCCCCGGACCGTGTGCGGCGATAACGGCGCTCACGCTTTCCGGGCTTCCCACCCGTCATTTCGTGTTCGAAGGATTTTTGACGACCGCGAGAGGGCAGAGAAAAGAGCGGCTGAAGCAGCTTTCGGACGAGACCCGGACGCTGATAATCTATGAGGCGCCGCACAAACTGACCGTAACGCTTAAGGATATTTACGAGGCTTTCGGCGACAGACGCGTCGCGTTCTGCCGCGAGCTTACGAAGATAAACGAAGAAGTCAGAGTCATGACGCTCTCGGAAGCGCTTTCATATTACGAAGAAGTCAAACCGCGCGGCGAATTCGTCCTCGTCATCGAAGGCGCGGAGGAAAAAGCGCCCGAGGAAAACGGCATGAGCATTGCCGAACACGTGCAGAAATACATAGAAGGCGGCATGACGAAAATGGACGCGATCAAAGCCGCCGCCCGCGACCGCGGGATCCCCAAATCCGAGGTATACGCGGAGGTCAACAAATGAGGATATACAACGCAAAAGTATACGATACAGAAAACAAAACGTTCTTTGACGGCGGCGTAACTTATGAGGACGGCGTCATTACCGAGGTCATCCGCGGCGAATGCGCGGGCGATACGGACGCCGGCGGCGCGTATCTGCTTCCCGGTCTGATCGACGTACACAGTCACGGCCGCGGCGGATACGATTTCATGTCGGCGGAGCCGGAGCAGATCGCAAAGTGTCTGATTCACTATCTCCGTCACGGTATAACGACCGTTTTTCCGTGCGTCATGACGGCGCCGCTGCCAGATATTTATAAAGCGATAGAAAACATCAAAAACACGAAAAGCCCGATCAATATCGACGGTATCCACGTAGAAGGGCCTTACGTGTCTCCGAAGCGCCCCGGCTGCCATAACGTTTCGCAGCTGAGATTCCTTTACGCCGACGAGGCGTACAGGCTCGTTCAGACGATCAAACCGCTTCACGCCCATTTCACGATGGCGCCGGAGCTCGAAGGCGCGGATATGTTCATCAAAGTTCTGAAGAACAACGGCGCGACCGTCGGGATCGGACACAGCGACTGCAAATACGCCGAGGCGATGCACGCGCTCGATATCGGATGCGATTCGTTCACGCACACGTTCAACGCGATGCGCGAGCTGCGCCACAGAGAACCCGGAACGGTCGGAGCGGCGCTTTCCGGCCGCGCTTACGCGGAATTTATCTGCGATCTGTTCCACGTCGACGGTGCAGTGCTCGATCTTTCTTACAGAGCAATAGGCGCCGACAGATTCGTTATCGTATCGGATTCGATCTCCGCCGCCGATATGCCTGACGGAAGATACATGCTCTCCGGCATGGCGGTAAACGTTAAGGACGGCAGAGCGGTAAACGACGAAGGCGTCATCGCCGGCTCGACCAGCAACGTCTTCGACGGGCTGAAAAACCTTATGAAAGCGACGGGGGAACCGCTTGAAAAACTCGCGGTGACGGCGACGGCTAACCCGGCGAAGCAGGTAGGCATATACGGCGAATGCGGTTCTGTCACGGTCGGCAAGCGCGCCGATCTGCTGCTGACGGACGGGAATGACGTCCTTATGACCGTATGCCGCGGTGTGACGGTGTGAGGAATATTTTTCCGGTCCGCCGTCGATAATGAGAAAAAACGGAGTTATTATGACCAATGATATCACATACACCGGCGTGTCATCCGGACCGCAGAAAAACAGAATTAAAAAACTGAACAGATATTTTAAAAGCTCGGCGAGAAGAACGCTGTTTGCCGGTGACAACTACCACAACGCGGTGATCGCGCCGCTTATCTGCGGAATGTTTTCCGGCGGGCTGCTTTACTTATCGTTTTACGTGCCCGATCTGCTCGGCGACGCGCTTGCCGCCGTGCTTAATGAACGCGCCGCAGCGCTTCTTACCTCTACGCTCAACGTGGTCATTTACACCGTCACGGCCTTCCTGTTCTTCATGTTCTTTTCGGGAGTTTACGTGATGTGCTCGAGGATGAAGGAAGAACCCGACAGCCGCCCCGGAGTCGTGTCATACTCGTCGTTTTCCAACGTATTCATGCCAATGTCCGGCGGGAATTTTTCAAAATACCTGGTGATATTCCTGATCCTCGCCTTACAGCTCTGCGTTGTGATCGTACCGTGCGTATTCATATGCCGCGGAGTCGGCGGGATCGGGATCCCGGCGTTTGCGGTGTTTCTTGTAAGGCTTGTCGCGATATGCGCGTGCGCGTTTATGTGCATAATGTTTTTCGCGCTGCTTCTGCCGCTGCCGTATGTGTTTGAACACGAGGACGACGTCCCGGCGGTCACGGCTTACAAAAAAAGCGCCTCCGCGGCGCTTCCCGGCGTGTTCCGCTGCTGCGGACTGCTGTTCTCGTTCATACCGCTTCTGCTTTTGTCGGTCTTGAGCTTCGGCGTGCTGTTCTTCGCATACGCGCTTCCTTATATGACGCTCAGCGCCGCAAAAGCGGGCGAATATCTGTATATGATTGCCAATACCGAAAGGAATGTATAAGATGAATAAACCGAAATGTTATCTGACGACAGCCATCCCGTACGCGTCGAGAAAACCGCACATAGGGAATACTTACGATATAATCCTCGCGGACTGCTATAAAAGATACAAGCAGCTCTGCGGATATGACGTGCTTTTAAGTACCGGTACCGACGAGCACGGTCAAAAGATAGAAGAATACGCCGCAGAGGCCAAAATGACACCGAAGGAATACGCCGATTCCGTGTCCGCGCAGATCAGACAGATCTGGGACGAGGTCGGCGCGCAGTACGACGTGTTCATAAAAACGACGGACGCTCACCACGAGAAGGCCGCCGCAAATCTGTTTGATAAATTTTTAAAGCAAGGCGATATCTACAAGAGCGAGTACGAGGGCTGGTACTGCGTACCGGACGAATCGTTCTTCACCGATACGCAGGTCGTGGACGGCAAATGCCCCGAATGCGGACGCCCCGTCATACGTGCGAAGGAAGAGGCATACTTCTTTAAAATGAGCAAATATGCCGACGCGCTTCTTAAGTATTACGACGAAAACCCCGAGTTCATAATCCCGGAATCCCGCAAAAAAGAGATGATAAACAACTTCATCAAGCCGGGACTTCAGGATCTGTGCGTCACGAGGAGCTCGTTCAAATGGGGCATACCCGTTAAAAACGACAGCAAACACGTGCTCTACGTCTGGATGGATGCGCTTATAAACTACATAACCGCGCTCGGTTATGATCCGGAAAACGTTGAGCAGCCGGAGAATTTCAAAAAATACTGGCCGGCTGACGTGCACTTCATCGGAAAGGATATCCTCCGTTTCCACAGCATCTACTGGCCCATATTCCTGATGGCGGCGGGACTGCCTCTGCCGAAGCAGATATTCGCGCATCCGTGGCTTCTGTCCGGCGTCGACAAAATGTCGAAATCGCGCGGCAACGTCATATACGCGGACGACCTGATAAAGATCTTCGGCCGCGACGGCTGCCGGTACTATTCACTGGCTGAGATGCCGTTTTCATCCGACGGCACGATAACGTATGAAAACGTTATAAGCCGCTACAATTCGGATCTCGCCAATATACTCGGCAATCTCGTGAAGCGCACCGAGTCGATGACCGTCAAATATTTTGACGGCGTCATCCCCTCGCCCGGCGAGGAGACCGAACTGGACAGGGATCTTAAGGACACCGTAGTTTCCGCGGCCTCGAAGTATACGGAACTGATGGATAAATTCATGGTGTCGGACGCGCTCGAAGCCGTGTTCACCGCGCTGCGCCGCGCCAATAAATATATCGACGAGACGACGCCGTGGATCCTTGCCAAGACCGACGAGGGCAGGGTAAGACTCGCGACCGTCCTGTACAATCTGCTCGAGACGATACGCATCTGCACGATACTTCTCAAACCCGCGATCCCGGATTCGGCGGAAAAGATCCTTTCCGCTTTGGGAGAGAAAGGCGACGACATCAAGCGCGCGCAGATATTCGGCGGACTTGCCGCCGGCGGCCATGTGACAGAAGGCGAAGCGCTGTTCTCACGTCTCGACGAGGCGAAGATCATGGAAGAACTCAAAAAGCCCGAAGCCGATCAGAAACCGGAGAAGCCCGAAGGCGAGCCAGAGATAGAATTCGACGACTTCGTTCGTGTGGAGATGCGCACGGCGGAAATACTTGAATGCGAGCCGGTGCCGAAGTCCAAAAAATTGCTCAAACTGAAGCTCGATCTCGGATACGAGCAGAGACAGGTACTGTCCGGAATAGCCCAGTACTATACGCCGGACAAGCTGATCGGCAAAAAGGTCGTGGTCGTAGCCAACCTCAAACCGAGGATGATGATGGGTTATGAATCGAAGGGAATGGTGCTCGCCTCGAGCGCCGAGGGAGATACCGTACGGGTGATCTTCCTCGATCCCGAAACGCCGAACGGGCAGAGAATAAGCTGATGATATTCGACACTCACGCCCATTACGACGATGAAAAATTCGATCCCGACAGAAAAGAAGTCCTCGATGGCCTGTTTTCGTCGGGCGTTTCGGGGATCCTGAACTGCGCCACGGCGATCGAGAATTTCGACGCCACGCTCAGACTTTGTGATGAATACAAAGGGATGTACGCCGCACTGGGCATACATCCCTCCGATTGTTACAGATATAAGTCAATGCCGGACGCTCTTTCGCGCCTCGAGCTTGCGATACGCGGAGCCGACGTCAGAGCGCTCGGCGAGATAGGGCTTGATTATCACTACGATTTTTCACCGAAGGAAAAGCAGATACCGTATTTTGCCGCACAGCTTGAGCTGGCGGAAAAACTCGGACTGCCCGCGGTCATACACGACAGAGAGGCGCACGGCGACGTTTTCGAGCATCTGCGCGGATTCCACGGGACGGCGATCATACACAGCTGCTCAGAAAGCGCCGAGACGGTACGGCAGCTTTGCTCAAGAGGCCATTATATCTCGTTTTCCGGATCGGTCACGTTCAAAAACGCCCGTTCCGTCAGAGAGGCGGCGGCCGCCGTTCCGGACGAGCTTCTGCTTGTGGAGACGGATTCGCCTTATATGGCGCCGACCCCGCTTCGCGGAACGAGGAACGACAGCGGGAATATCCGTTTTATCATCTCAGTGCTCGCAGAGGTCCGGGGGACCGATCCGGAGCATATAGAGCGCATAACTGAACAAAACGCGAAAAGGCTCCTCAGAGTCGGCTGAGCCTCCTGACGGCTTCACAGAACGCCTTAGCCTGATTTTCCGTGTTGAAATAAGAAAAACTGACTCTTACCGCGCCGGTACCGTCCGGCGCGGTATATTTATGCGCGGACGGCGCGCAGTGAAGTCCGGCGCGAACGCAGATACCGTATCCGTCGAGCAGATCCGCCGTCTCCTCACAGCTTTTGCCTTCAATATTGAAACAGAGCAGGGTGCCGGGCGCCGCGCGGTAGAACCGCACGGCGTCAGCGCCGGAAAGCCCGTCGAGCACGGCCCGGCAGATCCGCTCCTCACATGCTCTGATGGTACCGACGCCTGTGTCGAGCACGAATCCGGCGCCCGCGGCGAGCGCCGCGACCGGCACTACAGGCAAAGTCCCTGCCTCGAATCTTTCCGGCGGCTCTTTCGGCATGAAGGGCTCCGCGGAGTTAACGCCCGAGCCGCCGGACAATACCGGTCTCAGCCTTTCAGCGTCGAAATCAGCTGACAGGATCAGCGCGCCGCAGCCCGTAACGCCGTATAACCCTTTGTGAGACGGTACGCACAGCACGTCAATGTTGTCGCGTCCGACGTTTATATCGTATACGCCTGCCGCCTGAGCGCCGTCCGCGATGAAGACGACGCCCCGGTCGCGGCACAGTGCGCCGATCTGCCCGTAAGGCAGAACGAGCGGAAAAACGTTTGACGCGCAAGTGCAGACAACGCACGACACGCCGTTATTTATCCCGTCGTTTATCCGCCCGAGTATCTCTTCCGTTCGCGAAAACGCCGGAAAAGTGGTTATTTCGGCGCCTGAGGCGTACAGCGGACGCATGACGGAATTGTGCTCGATATCGCTTGTCATAACCCGCTCGCCGCGACGCAGAAGCCCCAGTATCGCCTGATTCAACGCGGCGGTACAGCCGCCCGTGAAGCATACGCGTTCGGGCAGCGTGCCAAAAAGCAGAGCGAGCCTGACGCGCGCCTCGTAAACGAGCTCCGCCGCGGCCATCGCCGCTCTGTGACCGCCGCGCCCCGGGTTGCCGTACGCGCCGGACGACGCCGCGTTTACCGCCGAAATGACGCATCCGGGTTTCGGATACGTCGTCGCGGCGTTGTCGAAATAGATCACGTCTCCGTGAAAACGATCCCGGCGGACCTCAGCGCCCGCCTCGCTTCGTCTTTGTCGCGCTCGTCCACGCGCAGCCCGAACCGGCACCCCTTTTTCGTCTCCGTCCCGTCAAGCCTTATAACCGTTGATCTTATATCATAACGATAAAGCGCGTCCCTGCCTTTGTACGCGTACGTAAGCGAGGACAGCGCGAAGATCCCGTATTTCATATGATCATCCCTTTATAGTTTGCGGTCTGCCCGCAGTACTATTATATGACGAATAAAAAAACGTGCGATCTCGCACGTTTTCATATCTGCGGCATTTCGTCATGCGCCGGCTTTTTGGGGACGCGGGGGACGCGTTTTAAGGGATCGTAAATGAATTTTTTGCATTTATGACCGCTCGATACGACGCCGCGCAGTTCGCAGAGCATCCGCTCGGAATCGTAAGACGGGGCGGCGTGCTCACAGTAAAGACATATCTTTTCGTATTCGGCGTCCATTGTTTCACTCTCTTTGCTTTTTTTCTATTCTATCACGTTTGTTCATGCTTGTCAAGACAAAAAAAGCGGATATGACAGATAAAACGCAAAAAACGAAAATAATGCCTGCAGCGGCTTGCCGATGACGTAATACCGCGCGGACAGTCCGGCCTCTCTGCAGACTCCGCATACCTGATCCATAACGCAGAGTCCCGAAAACGAAGTCAGTGCGCATACCGCCGCGCCGCGCAGACGCGGATCCGATATCATCCCGGACAGCTTCACGGCGCCGTTCGTCAGCTCCGGCAGCGCCGAGACGACACCGCAGTACGGAACGGCGGACAAGGCGCCGGATATGATCGAGAACACCACGACGTCGGCGCAGATGACGACGGCGGAGCGCGCCGAAGAGGCGACACACGACGACAGATCGCATCCGCCTGACGCCGAGGCATTCGGCACGTGGCTCCCGGTCTTTTTGCGCAGCAGAAGACCCCACAAAAACGCCGATAAGATACATATCAGATATACGGCGAATCCAGCGCGCCGCGAACCGAGCAGGGAGCCGATGAAGACCGCTGAAAAAGCCGGAGTCGCGTTGTTCGTGTAGGATACGAGCGCCTCGGCTTCCGCTTTGCTTACGGCTTTGTCGCGGTACAGCCGCGCGCACGAAGACGCGCCCGTCGGATAGCCGCCGACGAGTCCGAGAAAGAACACCCCGGCGCCGCTGCCGGAGATCCCGAGCAGAGCCGAAAACGGCCGCCCGATATACGTGCCGAGTGCGCCGCACAACCCGGACGAGACGATCAGCGACGAGGCGACGGAGAACGGAAAAACGGCGGGAAGGATCACACCGGCGCATAACCGCAGACCCTCGGCGGCGTCGGCTTTCGTGCGGTCGGAAAATATCAAAAGATAAGCCGTGTATAAAACGATGAATAAAAACGACGACACGGTGCGTATAACGGATTTTTTCGTCTTCAATGTCCCCTCCGATCATAGACTGACCTTTTTTACAATACTATTTTACAAAACGCTGTTTTATTACGGGGGAGATGAAGATGAACAAGAGAAAAGAACCGGCGGATCTCGGAGTATATATATTCGGCAGGCGCGAGGTAATAATTGACGGCGGCGCGCTGATACGCGAGTACAGCAGCGAGTCGGTCGTATTTTCGTCCGGCAGACAGATCGTTGTGATTTACGGCAACGACCTGTCGGTCCGCGTCTGCGGAGACAGCGCGTGCGAGGTGACCGGACGCATAGGCGGAGTCAGATACGGAGCGGGGAACGATGTCTGAGATAATCAGATATTTTGCCGGCACAGCCAGAATGACGGAGCGGCCGGAGCATAAAAACGAAGCGCTGCGGTATATGCAGAAAAACGGGATCGGCTTCTACGACGTTTGTGAAAAAGACGGCGTCACCAGCTTCACTGTCACCGCCGGACGCGCCGGGGATAAAGATCTGCTGAAGCTCGCTTCGATCACAAAGACCCGCGGGATCCTGAAGGATCTGAAAAAGCTGCTTCGACGTCCGGGGATTTGCATCGGCGCGCTTATATTCGCCGCGGGTCTTTTGCTGTCCGACGATATAGTCTGGGACGTCAGATTCGTTCCGGGCGGCGGCGAGGACGTCGCAAGGATAGAGCAGACGCTTTATGAAAACGGTCTGTATGCCGGCGCCGTCGGCTCGCGCGTCGACCGCAGATATCTCGAGAACCTGGTTATGATGAAATGTCCGGACGTCGCCTACGTACGCATAAACATGTCCGGGACCGTCGCCACTGTCGTGACTGACGAGAGGATCATACCGCCCGAGCAGACAACGAGAGAAAGTACGGATCTGAAGGCTTCCGAGGACGGATATATAATCAGATATGAAACGTACGCCGGCAGAACCGTGGTTGAAAAAGGACAGACGGTAAAAGCGGGGGATCTGCTGATATCAGGCACTTACGAAACTTTTCACAGCGGCACGGTGACGGTGCCCGCGCGCGGCAGAGTTTACGCGCTCGTGTGCAGATCGTTCGTGTGCGAATATCCGCGCACGGTTTTTGAAAAAACTTATACCGGAAACACGTACACGGAGCGCATACCGCTGCTGTTTTCGCGCAGATTGCGCGCCGGAAAAGATCATGACAGCTGTGAAAAGGAAACGTGCACAGACGCGGTCACCGTGTTCGGCGCGGTGACGCTGCCGGTGAAGATAGAAACGAGCACGTACCGGGAATATATCGTCACGAACAGAGCGGTTACCGAGCGCGAGGCTTACGCCGAGTTGCAGAAAAAATACGAGGCGGCACTGTCGGCTGTCGTCGGCGACGGACAGCTTCAGAGCGTCACGAAAAAGGTGGAGATAAGCGACGGAAAATACAAAATTTACTGTGAAGCGTGGCTCGTCTGCAATATCGCAAAATAGATGATATAATATCAAATATATTTAATATAAAATTTGTGATTTTTACTCTTGACAAAACGGAAACGGGTGTGTTATATTAAAATCGTAAAATTATCACAGGTTGGTTTTATATGATATCGAAAACAGTATTGACCGATACGATGGATGAAGCCGTCAGGATATTCGGAGTCTACAACTGCTACGCCGAAAGGCTCGAGCAGGCGTTCGGCGTCCGCATATCCGGCAAGGATACGGAACGCTCCGGCGGGCTCGCGATCGTGATCACAGGAGACGACGCCGACGCGGTCGACCGCGCGTACAGCGCAGTCTCGTCACTGCACCGCATAGCCGCGTTGAACGACGATATAACGGATCAGAACGTCGACTACGTTATATCGATGGTAGAGGACGGCAGGCAGGAAGAGCTGTCGTCATACGACGACGAATGTATCTGTATAACGACGCGCGGCAAGCCGATCAAAGCGAAGACCGTCGGACAGAAGAAATATATCGAAGCGATCAAAAAGAACACGGTAGTTATCGGAGTCGGACCCGCCGGCACGGGCAAGACGTTCCTCGCCGTCGCCATGGCGACGAAAGCGCTGCGCGCGAAGGAAGTAAACCGTATAATCCTCACGCGGCCCGCCGTGGAAGCCGGTGAAAAGCTCGGATTTCTGCCGGGTGATTTGCAAAACAAAATAGATCCGTATCTGCGCCCGCTGTACGACGCGCTGTACGAGATGCTCGGTGCCGAGACTTATCAGAAATACGTCGAGAAGGGGACTATCGAGATCGCGCCGCTCGCTTACATGAGAGGCCGCACGCTTGACGATTCTTTCATAATCTTAGACGAGGCTCAGAACACGACGCCGGAGCAGATGAAGATGTTTCTGACGCGTCTCGGCTTCAACTCGAAAGCGATTGTCACCGGAGACGATACGCAGATAGATCTGCCGTTCGGTAAAAAGAGCGGACTTAAGGAAGCCATCAAGGTGCTCGACGGTATCGAGGGCATAGCGGTGCACCGCTTTACGGAAAAGGACGTCGTCCGCCACAGGCTCGTACAGAAGATAATCACGGCGTATGAAAAATACGAGCGTCAGCAGGAAGTCAGATCAGCGGAAAACGCCGCGCATAAAAGGTACACGAGGAGCAGATGATGCACAGGATATATATCAAGAACGAACAGGATAAAGAAGGATACACGCCCGCGATGCGCTCGTTCATCCGCGCGGCGATAATCGAGACGCTTTCATACGAGCAGTTCCCGGACGAATGCGAGATATCCGTCACACTGACGGACAACGCGGGGATCAAGGCGCTGAATTCACAGTACCGCGGCAAGGACAAGGAGACGGACGTGCTCTCGTTCCCGCTGATCGACGGGGAGTATACGGACGACGATCTGGTGGACGGCTGTCTGCCGGTCGGCGATATCGTGATCAGCCTTGAAAAGGCTCGAGAACAGGCAACGGAGCTCGGGCACGGGATAAACGAAGAAGTCGCGTTTCTGTGCGTACATTCGACGCTTCATCTGCTCGGCTACGATCACGAGACGTCGCCGGAGGACGAGCAGGACATGTTTTCCCGCCAGAACGAGATAATGAAAAAATTCAGGAAACAGGACCGGAAATAATGGATAACGAAAACAGAAAATGCGGCTTTGTCGCCATAATCGGCAGACCGAACGTCGGCAAATCGACGCTGCTCAACACCATGCTCGGCGAAAAGATCGCGATAGTATCAAAGAAACCGCAGACGACGCGCACGGCGATAACCGGGATACTGACAAAGGACAACGTTCAGTACGTGTTCATCGACACGCCCGGCATACACAAGACGCGGACGAGACTCGGCGATTACATGGTGAAAAGCGCCTATTCGTCGATCACGGGCGCTGACGTCGTGCTTTTCGTCGTCGAGGCGGACTGCAAGCCGAATCAGACGGAGCTCAGTATAATCGAAAAACTGAAAACGCTCGGCGTGCCCATCTATCTGATAATAAACAAGACGGATATAAAGAGCAAGGAAAAACTCGGACAGACCATACTCGATTACTCGCCGCTCATGGAATTCATCGACGTGATACCGATCTCGGCGCTGAAAAACGACGGCGTGGACATAATCCTTGACGAGGTAAAGGAACACTTTGCCGAACCGAGATTCTTTTTCCCGGAGGATATGATAACAGACCAGCCGGAAAGACTGATCGCCGCGGAGGTCATACGCGAAAAGATACTGCGGCTCACCGACGACGAGATACCTCACGGCACAGCCGTCACGATAGAGGATTTCACCGAGAAAAAGGATCTTATATCGATCCGCGCCGAGATATTCTGCGAAAAAGCGTCGCACAAGGGGATAATAATCGGCAAAAACGGCGAAACGATAAAGAAGATCGGCACGTACGCGAGGGAAGATCTCGAAGCTTTCTTCGGCTGCCGCGTGTATATAGATCTCTGGGTCAAGGTCAAGAAGAACTGGCGCGACAGCGTTTCCGCTGCGAAGAACTTCGGTTATTTCGAGGATTGACGTATGCTCGTACAGGTCGACGGTCTCGTCGTGAACACCACCGACGTGGGCGAAAGCGATAAAACACTGACGCTGATAACGAGGCAGTACGGAAAGATGTACGTGCACGCCCGCGGAGGGAGGAAGATCACGAGCAGATTCATGGCGGCTTCGCTTAAATTTACGTACGGCGATTTCGTCATCGACAAAACGGACAAGCATAACGTGCTGCACGAGGCGTCGTCGAAGGCTTCGTTTTTCGGGCTCTGGAAAAACGTATCCGCCATGTGCCTCGCCGATTATATCTGTGAAGTGCTCGCGGACGTCACGGTCGACGGCGAACCGGCTGAGGATACGCTGCGCCTCGCACTGAACTGTCTTCACGTGCTGTCCGAGAACAGCCGCCCGCCGCAGGACGTCAAAACGGTGTTCGAGCTTCGCCTGACGGCGCTGCTCGGCATAAATCCCGATCTGTCCGGCTGCTGCAGATGCGGCAGAAGCGATAAAGACTGGTATTATCTCGATATAATGAACGGTGAGCTCGTCTGCCGCGACTGCGGAAAAGGCGAAGAGGACGAGCGTATGAGCGAGATAACGCGCACCGCGCGCATAATCATGATGATGACCGGTGCGGAGGCGTACGCCGCCGACAGAGTGATAAACGCGGAGCAGAACAGGATGTTCTCGCTTCCGACCGATCCCGCGGTGCGCCGCAGGCTCGGTGAGATATCGGAGAAATACCTCATAAATCATCTTGAAAGAAGCTATAAAACACTTGATTTCTACAAAGAAATGATAAGATCAGACTGATATGAACGATAACGAAAGATTCAGCAAAGCTGCCGTAACGCTGCAGTTTCAGAGCATCCTGACGATGCTTTCGGAATGTGCGACGACGGACGGTGCAAAACAGCTCTGTATGCAGACCGAGCCGACGGACGGTCTGGCGCGGATAGAAGCGCTGCAGAACGAAACGGCGGATGCGGCGAGACTGTACGTCAACAAAGGCGAACCGTCGTTCGGATTCGTAAAAGACGTCACGCCGCTCGTCGACCGCGCGGAGAAAGGCTCGATGCTCTCGGCGCGCGAACTGCTCGACTGCGCAAACGTTTTAAGAACTGTGCACGGCGTCAGCGAATATTATAAGACTGACCGCAAATACGAGACGTGCCTCGACGAGGTATTCGAGCGTCTTTTGCCGGACAGGGATCTCGAAAGGCGCATCACGTCGGCTATAATCAGCGAGGATATGATCGCCGACGACGCGAGCCCCGCACTGTCGGAGATAAGGCGCAAGATCAGAAACGCCAACAACAAGATAAGAGAAACGCTGCAGAAATTCATCACGGGCGACGCGTACTCCAAATATCTGCAGGAAAATATAATAACCCTGCGGAACGGCAGATACGTCATCCCGGTCAAAGCGGAATACAAAAACGAGGTCAAAGGGCTCGTGCACGACACGTCTTCGTCCGGCGCCACGCTGTTCATAGAACCAGTCGCTGCCGTCGACGCGAACAACGAGCTCAAAGTGCTCGAGCGCGCGGAACAGACGGAGATAGAAAAGATCCTGTACGATTTTTCATCGCAGATCGCGGAGCGTTCGGAGCAGATAAAGCTTGATTATATGAACCTGATCTATCTGTCGTACGCGTTCGCACGCGGCAAGCTTGCGATCAGGATGGACGCGGTAAAACCGGTATACACGGAAAAGCGTCAGATCGTGCTCAAAAGAGCGCGTCACCCGCTGCTCGACCGCGCGAAGGTCGTGCCTATCGACGTCACGCTCGGCGGTGATTACGACACACTCGTTATAACCGGACCGAACACCGGCGGCAAGACGGTATCCGAAAAGACCGTCGGGCTGCTCGTCATGATGGCGCAGGCGGGCCTGCACGTCCCGTGCGCCGAAGGAAGCAGTCTCTGCGTGTTCGACGGCATCATGGCGGACATAGGCGACGAGCAGTCGATCGAACAGTCTCTGTCGACGTTCTCGTCTCATATGGTGAACATAGTCGATATGCTCGGCTCGATAACCGATAAGACGCTCGTCATATTCGACGAGCTCGGCGCCGGTACCGACCCGGTCGAAGGCGCGGCGCTCGCCGTCTCGATACTCGAGGAGGTCCGCGAGCTCGGCGCTCTGTGCATGGCCACCACGCATTACGCGGAGCTGAAAGCTTACGCCGTCGAGACGCCCGGCGTGACTAACGCCTCGTGCGAATTCGATATAGACACGCTGCGCCCGACTTACAGACTGATAATCGGCGCGCCCGGCAGATCGAACGCCTTTGCGATAGCGCAGCGGCTCGGACTGCCGAAGAACGTGATTGAACGCGCGCAAAGCTCGGTACACTCCGACAGTAAGCGCTTCGAGAACGTGATCTCAAAACTCGAGGAGCAGAGGAACGCGATGACTGCGGCGCGCGAGGAGGCGGAGAACGCGAAACTTCGCGCTGAAGAATACGCAAAAGCTCAAAGAGCCGCCGCGGACGAAGCGCTCGAAAAAGCCGAAAAAGAACTGCAGAAGGCGAAGGAGCAGTCGAGGAGGACTGTGGAATCCGCCCGTGCCTCCGCTGAATTCATATACGCGGAGCTCGACCGCGCGAACAAAAAGAAGAGCAAAGAGGAACGCGCTGCGGCGCTCGCCGCGTCGAGGCAGGGGATACGCGAAAAGCTCGACGAATACGACAGCACCGCGTCGGAAGAAGTTGACGACGGATACGTGCTCCCGCGCATGCCGCAGATAGGCGAGACCGTTTATATCAAGAAACTCAAAACGAATGCCGTTGTGCGGTCCGCACCGGATAAGAACGGCGCCGTGTCCGTGGAATCCGGGATGCTGAAAATGAAAGTCGCGCTGTCCGATATCAGGATCGGCGACGAATACACGAAACGCAAAACGGATGCAAAAAAAGAAAAGCCCGCGGTAAAAGAAAGCGCGCCGCGCACGATCAGCTCCGAGATCGATCTCCGCGGCATGAACGGCGAGGAAGCGTGGGTGGTCGTCGACAGATATATCGACGACGCTATCGTGTGCCGTCTCGGTCAGGTCAGCCTGATCCACGGTAAAGGAACGGGCAAGCTGAGAGAGCTTCTGCGCGCGCAGCTGAAAAAAGATCCGCGCGTTGCGGGCTTCCGCGACGGAGCGTGGGGCGAGGGAGACAACGGCGTCACCGTCGTAAAACTCAAATAAACCCGAAATTTGACAAAAATTTCATCATAAGACTTTATTTATACTATTTTCTTTGGTATAATCACGAATAACAGATAGCTTCAGGAAAGGAATTGATCATATGGCTGTAGGAAGATTTTACGATGACATCGACACGATCATAAACAATATGATCGAATATCTCGGCGTTGAGGATGAGGACGACTATTTTGACGACCTGTTCGACGACGACGCTATCGAAGAGGAGGATGACGATCTGATTGACGACGAAGTCTGCACGATGGACGACGTCAATAAATGCAGCGCGATCCTTGAACGTTATATCGACGACCTTGTCGCGATATCAAAGAAACCCGACGATGCGAAGATCATGAAAGCGGTGGAGAACACCGTAAAGCGTCTCAACAAGCTCAACGAGGCGTGCGAATGCGAACTCATCGAAAGCACGACGAGCGACGACATCTGCGATTTCATACACAACGCCGCCGTTGAAGCGGGACTGTCCGAAATCCCGGAGAACGTCTGCGACGAGTGGAGAGAATTCTGATCAGAAAATAAAACGGAGGATAAATAAAATGGCTGAACTCAAAATGCTTGCCATCGACCTCGGCGCTTCAAGCGGCAGAGGCATAATAGGCAAATTTGACGGCGAGCGTCTGACGCTTGAAGAAAATCACCGTTTCGCAAGCGAACCCGTTACCATCGCCGGCTCCTTCAACTGGGATATCATGAGGATATTCCACGAGATCAAACAGGCGATAAACAAATGCGCCCTGTCCGCAGATAAGGACATAAAGAGCATAGGCATCGACACCTGGGGCGTCGACTACGGTCTGCTCGACAGAAAAGGCAAGCTGCTTACCAACCCCGTGCATTACAGGGACGGCAGGACTCTGAACATCCAGCCGGAAGCCTTCAGGACGGTCCCCGCGGATAAGCTCTACGGAACGACCGGTATCCAGTTCATGGATTTCAACACCGTTTTCCAGCTCGTCGCTGAGCTGCGCGACAACCCCGAGCTTTGCGCGGCGGCCGATAAACTGCTTTTCATCCCTGATCTGCTAAACTATTTCCTGACCGGCGAAAAGCACACCGAATATTCGATAGCGTCCACCGGCGCGCTGCTTGACGCAAAAGCGAGAAACTGGGCGTGGGATATAATCGATGCGTTCGGCATCCCGAGAAGATGGTTCTCCGATATAGTAATGCCCGGCAGCACCGTCGGACCGCTGCTCCCGTCGCTTCGCGACGAGCTCGGCGATATCAGGGCGAACGTCGTTAACGTCGCCGCACACGATACCGCTTCCGCGGTCGTCGCAGTGCCTGCGAAGGGCGATGATTTCGTCTACATCTCATCCGGGACCTGGTCGCTCATGGGTACGGAAATACCCGAGCCGATCATCACGGATTCCTCGTTTGAATACAACTTCACCAACGAGGGCGGATACGCCGGCAGCATAAGGTTCTTAAAGAACATCATGGGCTTGTGGATAGAGCAGGAATCCCGCCGCCAGTGGAAGCGCGAAGGCACGTCTTACACGTTTGACGAGCTTTCCGACATGGCTATGGCGTCAAAGCCCTGCCAGTCGCTCATCAACCCGGACGATCCCGCGTTCGTGGCTCCCGGCAACATGCCGAAGCGTATCTGCGAATACTGCGAGAAAACGGGTCAGCACGTACCGGAGACTGTCGGTGAGATCGTTCGCGCGATCTTCGATTCGCTCGCTCTCCGCTACAGATGGGCGGTCGAGGCGATCGACGATATGAAGGGCAAACGCACTCCGTTCATCAACATCGTCGGCGGCGGATGCAAGGAAGCACCGCTCTGCCAGCTCTGCGCCGACAGCTGCAGCAGACCCGTCTACGCCGGTCCGGTCGAAGGCACCGCGATAGGCAATATACTCGTCCAGGCTATCGCCGCGGGCGAGATCAAAGATCTGCATGAAGCGCGCCACGTCATAAGAAACAGCTTCGAGATAAAAGAATATCTCCCCAAGGGCAACGCCGATATGTGGGACGAGGCATACTCCAGATTCTTACAGCTGATAAAATGAGAAGATACACCGCCGCCCGCCGCGAGGCATTGCGGCGGGCAGCGTCGATCATCTGTATACTGCTCGCGTGTATCCTGATCGCGGGCTGTGCGCAGAACGATGATCCGTTCGAGACGGTTCCGCATACGACTGAAGAACAGACAAAGGAGCCCGATACGACGCGCACGGTCATAACCGCGCCAGAAACGCTTCCCGGAATCGATACCGTAGGCGAATCGACGGCAGGCGAATCGGCCCCTCCCGACACTGAACCGGCGACAACTACGGAAGATCCGGCGCCTTATACAGAGCCCGTGCGGCTGTCGTTTATCGGAATGGGCGACAACATCATTTACCGCTCGACGTACAATCAGTCCGAGATCGGCGGCGGCAAATACGATTTCAAGCCGAAATACAAAGGCGTGGCGTCCGTTATCAGCGGCGCGGATATCGCCTTTGTGAATCAGGAAACGCCGATGTGCGGGTCGAAATACGGCTATTCCACGTATCCGCAGTTCAACACTCCGCAGGACATGGGGCGTGATCTCGTGACGCTCGGCTTCGACGTCGTGTCGTTCGCGAACAACCACATGGCGGACATGGGATATAACAGCAAAACGTGCGTGTCCGATATGATGGATTTCACCGACACGCTCGACACGATGATCATCGGGCTTTACCGGAGTGCCGAGGACTTCGAGAACATAAGAGTTTACGAAAAAGACGGCGTGCGCATCGCGTTCCTCGCCTATACCTACGGCACGAACCTGTATAAAAAGCAGACCGAGCCGGAAAAGCTGACCGGAACGTATCTGCCGGTATTCGATCAGGAAACGATCAAAAGACAGGTCGCGACTGCAAAAAGGATATCCGATCTCGTCTTCGTCTCGATTCACTGGGGCGAGGAGGGAAGACACACGCCGACCGCCGAGCAGGAGGAATACGCACAGCTTATGGCGTCACTCGGAGTCGACGTGATACTCGGACATCATCCGCACGTCATACAGCCGATAAGCTGGCTTGACGGAGAAAACGGACATAAAACGCTCTGCTATTATTCGCTCGGCAACAGCCTGAACGCGCAGGACGAACTCAAAAACATGGTCGGCATCCTGGCGAGCTTCGATATCGTCAAGGACACGGACGGTGCGCGTGTCGAAAACGCCGCCTGCATCCCGATCTTCGCCGTCATGACGCCGAGTTACAAAAACCAGAAACTCATCCTTCTGTCCGATCTGACGGACTCGATCTGCTCCGAACACCACTGCAACAGAACGGACCAGAAGGTAACGAAAGAGAAAGTATATAAGATACTGACGTCAAATATATCCGCGGAATTTCTGCCGGATTATCTACGATGATTTATGAAGAAAAGACTGTTTTCAACGGTATGTCTGCTGATCGCGGCATCACTTCTGTGCGGCTGCGCGGCTGACGATCCGTTCGTAATACCCGAAACGGACAGACCGGTCGTTACCTCACCCGATATAACGTACGAGACGCTCGGACCGATCGATACCGGCGGCGACGAGACTCTTCCGCCGCTGACCGACACCGACGGTACGGATCCTTCGCCGGGCACGACGGCGGCCGACAAGGTCACCGACGCGTCGACGACGCCCGCCGCCACGACAACCGATCCGGTGACGACTGAGCCCGACAAAGTGACGCAGCCCGATCCGCCAAAACCGGGCAGCTCCGTTTCGTTCCTGTTCTGCGGCGACAACCTCTGCCACGACGCCGTTATAAACAACGCCAAGGCGTACGCGTCGGGCAGCGGTCAGACTTATAACTTCCTGCCGATCTACGACGCGGTCGCGTCTTATATCAAAAATGCCGATATAGCGGTCGTGAACCAGGAATCGCAGATCGCGGGCGACGCGGGGAAGATCGGAGGCTATCCGCGCTTCAACACACCCGAGCAGATGGGCGACGATCTTATAACGCTCGGCTTCGACGTTATAACGACGGCGAACAACCACATGCTTGACAACAAGACCGCGGGCCTTAAAAACAGCATCAGATACTGGAAAACGAAACCTGTCCTCACGGTCGGAAGCTACGAGAACAAATCGGATTACGATAATATAAGGACGTACGAGAAAAACGGGATAACGTTTGCGTTCCTCGCCTATACCGAGATGACGAACAGCGGCAGACGCGCGGAGGACGGATATATAACGCCTCTGCTCGATACCGATACCGTGAAACGTCAGGTCGCGGCGGCGAAAAAAGTCGCCGACGTCGTGATAGTTCTGCCTCACTGGGGCGATGAAGACAACTTCGGCGTGACGTCGACGCAGAAGAAATACGCGAAGCTGTTCGCGGAATGCAACGTCGATATCGTCGTCGGAACGCACAGTCACGTCGCCGGAAAGATCGAATATATCGACCGCGCCGACGGCAAAAAGATGCTCTGCGCGTATTCTCTCGGCAATTTCGTCTCGACCATGGAGTACGCGAGAAATCTCGTAGGACTTATGCTGTCGCTTGACATCGTCGTCGAGGACGGTTCCTGCGTCTGCAAAAACGTGTGCGTGATACCGACGGTGACGTATTTTGAATACACGTCTTCGATGAAGCTCGAGGACCGCACCGGACTGAAGCTGTATCTGCTCGCCGATTTCACCGACGGGCTTGCCGAAAAGCACGCGTACAACGAACACGAAAAAGACAGGATAAGAGTCGACAGACTCAAAAAATACGTCACCGATACGGTTGACAAAGCATTTCTTTCAAGCGACCTCAAATAAAAAGAAAGGGATAACCTGTTATGTCTTTGCTCTTTGATGAGATCTGCGAACAGCCGTCAGTGCTTCGCGGTCTCGCCGAAAAAAACGGAACGACGGCTTCGTCCATCGCCGACGAATACCGCAAAAGAGGACTCTGCGGGATCTATTTTGCGGCGCGCGGAACGTCAGATCACGCGTGTGTCTATGCGCAGTATCTTTTCGGCATCGTCGCCGGGATACCGTGCACCCTCGGAACTCCGAGCGTTATAACGAAATACGGCGGAAAGCTTGATCTCAGCCGCTACCTGGTCGTCGGAGTATCGCAGTCCGGCAAGGCGGAGGACGTTTTGGCGGTGCTCAAACAGGCGAACGAGGAAGGCGCTTTGACCGTTGCGGTCACGAACGACGCCGGCTCACCTCTGGCGCGTGAAGCGAAATATCATCTCTGCTGTTGTGCCGGTGAGGAGATAAGCATCGCCGCGACGAAGACGTTCACGGCGCAGATGTATCTGCTCGCGCTGTTGTGCGAAAAACTCACGGGCGACCGGGATCTGCGTGAGCAGCTCGATTCCGTTTGGTCTTACGCCGCGGATCTGCTCAGATACGCGCCCGCCGCGCTTGAAGCGAAACTGCAGAGATACAGATATCTTACCAACGCTTTCATCCTCGGCCGCGGGCTTGAGTATCCGATAGCGCTCGAGGGCGCTCTGAAGATCCTCGAAACGAACCGCATCAAGATGAAAGGCGCGCCGGAATCCGATTTCTACCACGGTCCGATCGCACAGGTAAAAGAAGGCGATCTCGCGATAGTGGTATCCGCGGAGGGCGCGACGTACGACGACGATCTGGCGATGATAAAGCGCCTGCACGAGATCGGCGCCGAGGTGTTCGTGATAACGAACAGCGAGAAACTGATAAGAACTGAGAAATTCGGGATACTGACGCCGAAGACGGGAGCGTACGCGGCGCCGTTCATGTTCGCCATATGCGTACAGCTTTTCGCATACGAACTGACCGTGATCCGCGGCATCGACCCGAACAAATCGGACGTTCTGAAAAAAATAACGATAACAAAATAAACAAGCTGCCGGAGCGTGTGCGACGGTACGCTGCCGGGAAAAATAAAAAACGTCGGGAAACGGGAAACAATGAAGGACTTTTTTCACGGAGAACTCGAGATCATCGGAATGAAGGGCTGCAAAAGCTTCGTCGATCAGGTCGATAATTACATCTGCGACTGGCGCGGCCACGAAAGAGAAACGTACGTTACGCAAGCCGAGTGCCCCAGATTCGGTACCGGCGAGGCAAAAGGTCTGCTCCACGAGACGCAGAGAGGCAAGGACGTATACATAATCGTCGACTGCTTCAACTACGGACCTGAGACGGAATACAACATGTACGGTCAGATCAACCGCATGTCGCCGGACGACCATTTCTCAGATCTCAAGCGCGTCATCGCGGCTATCGGCGGCAAAGCGAGAAGGATTTCCGTCATCATGCCCATGCTTTACGAAGGCAGACAGCACAGACGTTCCGCAAGAGAATCGCTCGACTGCGCACAGGCGCTTCACGAGCTCGTCAACATGGGAGTATCGAACATAATAACGTTCGACGCGCACGACCCCAGAGTCGCAAACTCCATACCGCTCGCTGGCTTCGACAACGTCCAGGTCACGTATCAGATGATCAAGGCGTTCGTGAAAAACATTCCCGACGGACAGCTCAAGGCGGGCAAGACGATGATGGTCAGCCCCGACGAGGGCGGTATGTCCCGCTGCATGTATTACTCGTCCGTGCTCGGCCTCGAACTCGGCATGTTCTACAAACGCCGCAATTACACCGTGATAGTAAACGGCAGGAACCCGATCGAAGCGCACGAATTCCTCGGAAACGACGTTTCCGGCAAGGACGTCATAATCGTCGACGATATGATCTCCTCCGGCGACTCCGTCATAGACATCGCGTATCAGCTGAAGCAGAGAGGCGCGAAGCGCATATTCGTGTTCGCGTCGTTCGGCCTGTTCTGCAACGGTCTTGCCACGATGGACAAAGCCTATGAAGACGGCGCAATTACGAAGATATTCACGACGAACCTTATTTACAGGACTCCCGAACTGCTTTCCCGTGAGTGGTACTGCGAGGTCAATCTCTGCAAATACGTCGCGCTGATCATAGACACTCTCAATCACGATATGACGATCAGCGATCTGCTCAATCCCGTTACGAGGATACACAACCTGCTCGACAAGGTCAACAAGGCGGAAAAGTAAAGCCGCCGGAAAGGAAGATAAATGAACGACAAACCGATAGTGAACGGAAAATATCTCATGTACCGCGGCAAACCGCTCGTAAGAGAAAAAAACGTTATCTGCTACGGAAACATGAGCGATAAGTACGTGCTTTTCATGGCGATCATGTCTATGAAAACGGTGCGCGGCATGTCGATACCCGACAAGGTGATGATCCAGATCATGCCCACCGATCCGACGGACAAAACGCCGCCGAAAAGCGCCGTGAAACAGGGCTTTTTCGAGGCGTTCGACCTCGGTATGGTCTGGCTCGACATGGCGAACAAGGAGTAAGATGAAACTTAAACAGCAATACGTCATAAGAGAATTCAACGGGACGATCTACGCGGTCCCCGAGAGCCACGACGCCGATCATAAGAGCGAGCCGATTATACTGAACGGCACCGGCAGGATACTTTTCTCAAAGCTTCTTTCCGAGACCGACGAGGCGGCGCTTTCTGCGGCACTGACCGGCGAATATGATATAGATAAGCAGACGGCTGACGCCGACGTCGCGGCTTTCGTCGCGGAGCTGCGCGGCGCCGGACTTCTTGACACGGAGTCTGAGCAGAAGTGAAAAACATAGATTTTCACAGCCATATACTGCCCGGTATGGATGACGGCGCAATCGACGTGCAGGTGTCCGCCGGGCAGCTCGTACGGTTGAAAAAGCAGGGAGTCGACCGCGTTTTTCTGACTTCTCATTTCGATTTCAGACGCGAATCGAAGGAGCGGTTCATCAAACGCCGCGACGAAGCGTATGAAAAACTTCTGCAGGTGTACGACAAGGAAACCATGCCCGAGGTGTTTTTCGGCTCCGAGATATATATGGCGCGGGGAATAGGCGAATGCGACTTCGAAGGTCTGGAGCTTCAGTACACGGATACCGTCATGATCGAATTCCCGCGCGAACCGTTCGGGGTTTGGATGTTCGATCTTATCGAAACGCTGCTTTTCGAGCGGAAAATGAAGCTGATGATCGCGCACGTGAACAGAGTCACCGCTGCGTATAAAAAGGACGTCTGCAACAGTCTGTTCGATTACGCAGATCTGACTTTTCAAATAAACTGCGAGGCGTTCCGCGGCATTTTCGCCTCGGATCCGTTTCAGGGATATGAAGTCGCGGATCTTAAATTCGTGCTCGGCACGGATACGCATGATCTCGGAAAACGCGCGCCCGATTACGATAAGGCGCTGAAAAAACTGCAGAGCCCGCGTCTGTCTTATCTGCGCGCATCTGTTGAAGCGAATACAGAAAGATACAATAAAAGGATCGATAAAAATATCACGACTGAATGAAAGGATTATCATGGATCTGACCGGAATTTACAAAGTGTTCGGACTGGCGGGTGAGTTTTCTGCCTGTACGGTATTGAAAAACGGAAATATCAACAAGACCTATAAGGTCGATTTCATAAACGAAGGGAAAACCGAAAGCTATATCATCCAGAACATCAACACGTACGTGTTCAAAAAGCCAGAGTACATAATGTCTAACGTCAAAGGCGTGACGGCTCACATTGAAGCCGCACTGCCGGAAGAGCAGCGCGAGCGCGGCGTCCTGCATTTTCTTGACGCAGAAGACGGAAAGAATTATTATATCGACGGTGAAGGCAGCTTCTGGCGCGCTTACAGATTCGTGCCGGATTCGGTCACTTACGATTCGTTCGACGACCCGGCGCTGCTCGAAGCCGCCGGCGCCGCTTTCGGTCGTTTCCAACTGCTTCTTTCGGATTACGACGCCTCGACGCTTTATGAGATAATCCCCGGGTTCCACGATACGAAAAAGCGTTACGCGCATCTTTTCGAGACGATAGAGAAGGATCCCGCCGGAAGAGTCGCCTCCGTTCTGCCGGAGATAGAATTTCTGCGCAGACACAGAAAGACGGCGGAAACGCTTGTCGATATGCTCGAAGCCGGACAGCTTCCGCTTCGCGTCACGCATAACGACACGAAAGGGAACAACATCCTTTTCGATAAAAATACGAACGAAACGCTCGCCGTCATAGACCTTGACACGGTCATGCCCGGGCTCGTCGCCTACGACTTCGGCGATGCGATAAGGTTCGGAGCGAACTTTACGGACGAGGACGAGCCGGATACGTCGAAGACCGGGCTCGATATGATCAAATTCGAGGCGTTCACGCGCGGATTCGTCGGAATGATACGCGATTCCGCAACGAAAAACGAGCTTGATACGCTTTCGCTCGGCGCGATAACCATGACGGTCGAGCTTGCCGTCCGCTTCTTAGACGATTATCTTGACGGGGACAAGTATTTCAAGCTCAATTATCCGGAGCACAATCTCGTGCGTACCAGATGCCAGATAGCGCTCGCCGCCGATATGATCGCAAAGAAAGATCAGATGGACGAGATCATCGGAAAATACGTCAGATAAAGGCAAAAAAAGAACACGGAGCGTCCGTGTTCTTTTTTGTTCTGCGTTTATTTTTCAGTAAGATCGGGGCAGGGCTCGCCGGCTCTGTACGCTCTTATATATTCACACAACCATTTATAGTACTGATCGCCGTGGCCGCCTTCCATAGGCTCTATATCGCGGCTGTGCTCGATGTCGAAGTTGTCGGTGAAAATGTAGCCGACTCCGTCGACTTTGTACAGCTGCGCGCACCATTCGTTCCACCACGTGACCGTGACGATCTTCGGATGCACCTCAAACGCCGTCTGCCACTGCCTGTTCCAGAATCTGCCGCCGTCTCTGCCGTGCGCGGTCGAAAGGGACATATAAGTCTCCTGCGTCGCGACGCATACCGATACGTGTTCGGGATCGCCGGCTCTGTTCTTGCTGATCGTCTTCGAGTTGTCAACCTCGAGATAGCTCCACTGCGTGATTTTGACGGAGCCTCTCAGACCGTACATACTGCGCACGGTGTAGGCGTCAGTTTTGTATTTCTTGTTATAAGCCCAGTTCATAATGAACGGCTTGCCGTCCCAGTAAACGAAGCAGTCCTTCCACTTTTCAACTCCCATGAAATTGTTGTAAATGTGGTCGAACATGTTCTCGTTGCCCATCCAGTAAACGACGTACGGAGTGCCGAGTCCTTCGGCTCTCATTTCCATAATCGTGTCAAGCAGAGCAACGGACGGTTTGTATATATAACTCGACCAGGTCGACGATCCGGGATCGTATCCGGGCGATGTGGCATACGTGTAATCGAGGATTATGAAGTCGACGCCGGCGTTATAGAGCAACGTCATGTTGTTCCTTATCGCGTCCTTGTCGGTGCTTCTGTAATAACCCTGCGCCGGCTTAGCCCAGTAGTGAAACGCGGGCACGGCGTTGTGCTGTTCGGTTGCGGTACCGAAACCGTATTCAGTCGAGAATCCGTATTTCTCCTTGAGCTCGGTAACGTTTAACGCATTTTCGATCTTGCCTTCGCCGTCGCCGTGGATCGCGTTGAACCACATCGTGTAGCAGATACCGATAACGTCATTTTTATCGGTTATATCGTATCCGAGAGAATTGTCGCCGACGGGTGTCGCGACAATTTTCGTTTCGATCTTATCAATGCCGACCGAGCATCCGTATATCGCCATTTCATCAACTCCGAATCCTCCGCCTCCGTGGCAGAACACGCTGTAATGTCCGCCGGATACGGAATTCATATCAAAATCACCGCTGTATACCGCATCGCCCGCGCCGTTATATACCGTAACCTTTCCGGTCTCGCACACTATGTGAGCGGCGCACGCATCGCCGAGATAAACGTATATCTGTCTGTCGGCCGTGCAAATCACGTTAAGCCTGACCTTGCCGGTCATAAGCGCCTTGTCTACCGGGACCGCGACGTTTCCGGCGGGCCATTTCCAGTTCGCGCCGTCGGCGGCAAACACGTTGATCGCTCCGGCGACCTCGTTGAACGACAGCCATACGCCGTCGCCCGGGTTGTCCGGGATCTTGAACGTGTAATCGCTTACGTAACAACCGATGAATCCGCTCATCCACGCGTTGCCGCTCGCGGAGTAAAACGTCAGATCTGCGCAAAGCTGCGACTGCTTGTATTCTTTGTAATCAACGTTGACGTCGGGCGCCCACGTCGTCCAGCCGCCGGACAGGTGATTTTCCGCGGTATCGGAGAACGGGATGTACATCACACCGTCAACGACGCCCGCGCTCGTGTCCTGACGCGAGACGGCTTTGCCGCCGCAGTTCTGGTCGCCGTCGGAGAAATCCGAGCTGAACAGCGTCACGACGCCGTCTGAGCCGCCTGACGCGACCTTGCCGACCAGATCGTCCGGGTATTCCTTGACGCTCAGGTCCGTCGTTATCTTTTCATATTTGACTTTGCCGTAGTTGAAATCGTTTGCGTGCGGGTCTTCCGTTTCCGCGTCGGTAACGGTTTCGGGTTCCGTGCCAGGCGCCCCGGTAGTCTGTACGTCTTCCGTATCAGATGGCCCGGCGGGTTGTGTTTCACATGAGGCGAAACACAGCGGAAGCACCGTAAGACACGCGACGATCAACGCGAGCAGACGCATCATCCTCATCACAATGACCTCCCGTATTTATTGTTATTCTGATTATATCACAATAAGGCTTGCGTTGTCAACAGGGGAAAACTATTTTATCGCTCTCGTTACGTAAAACGTCTCGATGTTCAAATCGTGCAGGCGGCCTTCGCCGTTCGTGTCTCCGAAAATACCGGTCAGGGTGAAGCCGGCCTCGAGCTGACCTCCAAGCTGCTCCGATACCGTATGCGAGAACTGGACGCCGCTGTCGTCGTCCTGAAGCTGTTTCATATACGCCGGGTTTTCGAGCGGATCGAACGGCATCTTGTTTTCGATCGCGGTCTCGTCGTCGTTCACAATGAAATTCACACCGTTGCTCAGACCGCAAAGAAGTACGCCGCCTTTTTTCAGCACTCTGAAGCATTCCCGGAAAACGTGATTTACGTCTTTTATATAGTCGTTTGAGACGGGGTGGAAGATAAGATCGAAGCAACCGTCTTCAAAAGGCAGTCGCTTTGTCATGTCGGCTTTGACAATGTTGATCGAGTACCCCTCGCGCCGCGCGACGAGCTTTTCGGATTCAAGCTGTCTGTCTGAATAATCGAGCACGGTGCATACGGCGCCGAGGGCGGAGAACACCGGCATCTGCTGACCGCCGCCCGACGCCAGCCCGAGCACGGTTTTTCCGCGCAGATCGCCGAACCATTCGTGCGGAACGGGCTTCGTCGGCGTCAAAAAAACGTCCCATTCGCCGTCAAGCGCCTTGACGTAAGTCTCGTGAGAGATCGGAACGCCCCATTCCCAGCCCTCGTCGACCCAGCGGTCAATGGTCTTTGAATTTATTTCCGTATAATCCATGCCGGGATCTCCTTGTTTAAAGTGAAAGCAGCTTCAGAAATTTAGTGTCGTTCATTTGCTCGTTCGTCAGATATTTGCCGTCGCAGAACAGCGCGTACGTCGTTATCGGCGTAGGCGCGTTCTGCGCTTCTTCTTTGTTCGAGAGAAGGATCGCGCGGAAAGGCACGCCGTGATCCTTTGCGGTTTGCTCGACTATCGGCACGTATTTGGCGTTGAAAGGGCACTGATGAGTGTAATACAGAACGTAGCCCGGAATATCGGTGTGCGGATGCTTCGCGCATTCTTTGAACGAAGGCTTTACGGCGCCCGAACTGAATGGCAGATACCAGAGCTGTATCCCGTTATCCGCCTCATCGCAGACCTCGAATCCTTTGTATTTCAAGTATTTCGGGTCGGCGAGAAACGGTTTTTTCTTTGAAGACGACAGAATGCACAATCCGGATTTTCCGCTGCTTTTGCCGTCTTTTATACACTCTCCGAGCAGATCGTTTGAATAGCCGTGACCCTTGAACGAGCCGGACACCCACAGGCAGTCGATATATAAATATCCAGGCGCGTCGATCGGGTTCCACGCATTTTCCGCCGGTATATATTCAATGAAGCATTTTCCGCGTTCCGCACTTTTTAAAAAGACGAGCCCGTCTTCGAACCGTCCGGACAGCCACGCTTTTTTCGACGACACCTGAACGTCATTATTATTCGAGATCGCGCAGCAAATATGCTCGTTCTCCAGATTATCTTTCGTCACTTTTATATATTCCATATGGACCTCCTCGCACTGTTTTGATGCTGATATTTTATCATCAAAATGTGAAGAATTCTACAAAGTCGGAACGGAAAACGGAAAAGAAAAGTCCGCGAGAGTGCGGAGCATCATATTTATTATAGACTATGTAACAAACGATGAAATCGCTGCGCGATGAAATCTTCGCTGTGCTCAGATGAAATCGTTCGCTTTGCTCACGGTGAAATTAAATCCACCCACCCGCAGTCGAGGCGGATTTCATCGGCGCCAGCCGATTTATCCCACCCGTAGGGTCGATTTAGTTGAAAAATCCTCGTCTGAAGACGAGGATTTTTCTGGCAGAAGGACGTGGTCTCGGATTTTGCAAAGCATTATGGGCTCGATACCAGCGTTAAAGTGCACTTTTCCAACGCTGTACACAACACGACCATGTCGGTCAATCTCGCGGGAGCGGTGGCAAAAAGATAAAAAGATGACCCCGGCAGAAATGTCGAGGTCACCAAAAACTACGAAGCTGATCAGTAATCAATTCCTTCAAGATTTCCGTTGCCGTCGTACCGCTCTTCTCTTATCTTTTTGCCATCCTCATCATAAATGTATTTATAAGAGAATTTAACTTTTCCGTCGGCATCATAGCTTGTATAGCCCATCGGCGTACCGTTCTCGTGCGGATAAATATCATATCCGACAAGATCATTATCCTGATTCACGGTGGTGATTTTTGTCAGCAAACCGCCCGAATCATATTCAAGAGTTGATATGCTGTATCGGTTCGGCTGATTCTCCCAGTTTGGATAGTATACTTTTTTGATGTAGTTCTTCGGGTGTTCTCCGTTCTTGTCATCATATTCGAACGTCGTCCTGTTGGTCGAAACGGTTTTGGTTCCAAAGCCGATATCCTCGATCAACCGGTCGTATTCGTCAAATTTTCTCTCGACTCTCATAAGAGGGCCGGAGTTCCAGAAAAACCACGACATTACCGTGCAATTCCCGTGATCGTCGTATTCGTAATCAATGGAACCGGTCTGATTGCCCTTGCTGTCAAAACTCGTCTTATTGACTATGCGGTCGTTTTCCCACCTCTGTGTGTGAACAAAGACTAGGTTGCCGTCGCCGTCATAGTGTTTGAGCTTTATGACGTGCCCGTTTTCATCCCTTTCGACAACATCGGGATGTTCACCGAGAGTATTGCCCTCGCCGGAATCGGTTGGAAGAGCCTCTTCTACAGACTGAAGGAAATTGAGAACATCTTGCAGGGCCGAGCAGCTTGACAAGACAATACCTGCCATAAGAACAACTGCTATTATGGATATAAATCTAATTTTCTTCATGCCCACCCTCCATCATTATGATTTGTGTCAACTGTTTGATTTCAGTTCTTATCTTTCTTTTTCTTCTTTTTGGACGCAGCGATGATTACTACAACAATGATTATCACCACAAGTATTATCAGCAGCCAGATAAAGATACAAAGTCCAAGCGGCTGCGGGCAGAAATGGCAGATCGGACAATTGCTTCCGACACCGCTCGGATTCCCGTCATCATAAGGATTGTTCGTTCCGTTTCCACCGGGGTTTGACGATGAATTACCGTTGT
>JAGDCE010000207.1 GCA_017958705.1 Clostridia bacterium | reverse complement strand
TTTATCGACACGAGCTCGGAAAGACGCATACCGGTGTTAAAAAACGTCAGGATTATCGCGTAGTCGCGCTGCTACGTCTTGGAGTCCTTTTCGTCGTTAACGGAGTTGAGCAGGTCTTCGCTTTCGTTCAACGTCATGTATTTCGGCAGCGTCTTTTTAGACGCGGAATGGTCGATGTCGCGCGCCGGGTTGTTCTGCACCTTGCCCGTGACTGTCGCGAATTTGTACAGCGATTTCACTGCGGAGAGCTTCCGCTGCGCCGATCTCGGGCTGATCCCGCGCTCGAAGCGCAGATAGCTTAAATATTCGTATATCTCGTCCGCCGTGACGGTCTTCATGAACTCGAAATCGCAGTCGGAAATGCCGATCGCGTCGAATTCCTCGCCCTCGGTCGGGGCGCCTGAGCGCAGGGCTTTTATGAATTTGAAAAATATGCGCAGGTCGAGCAGGTATTCGTCGACCGTGAGCGCGGACCTGTTCTGTGTGGCGAGCTTGTAATTGCTGAATTCGCGCAGCGCGCGGCTGCTCATCGCTTCGCCTTTCGGTGTCGTTTCCATCGTATCTCTCCGGGATTTTTTTTCTTTATTATACAAAATCCACGCGCTTAATCGGTGACGTAAATGTAAATTTTATAAAATATACTTGAAAAATACGCGGTGCGGGTTTAAAATGATATTATAAGTTTGAAGAGGTGAAGAGTATGACAAATTTCCCGGATCCCAGATACGAGGCGGCGAAGCTGTTCATGTATCAGATCGTCATGGCTGTGTTCGGTCTCGTCACGGTGATGGCGACGAGCTCGTCCGTGCCGCTGATGATAGTCTGCGCCGTGCTCGGAATCGGGCTTTACGTTTTTCTTATATACAACCAGATGTGGGAGCTCGCCGCAAAGGACAGGATCAGAGCGGACGCCGGCAGATACGAGTATAACGCGTTCAAGCCCCTGCTGCTGGCTCTCGCCGCCGGCATACCGAACATCGTTTTCGGAACGCTGTGCGTTCTCGGAGCGATACCGGGCAGGGTGACGGAAAGCATTTCGCAAGTCGGCGCGACGGTCTGCAAACTGATACTCGGCCATTTTCTCGGCACGGTAAAGCTGTTGAACATGCTTGAAAATCCGTTCGTGTGGCTGTTCATAGCGGCGTTCTGCGTGTTCGTGCCCGTACTCGGCTACAACGCCGGTTACCGCGGTCTGACGCTTTTCCCGAAGCTCCATACGAGCAAAAAAGACAAAGAATAAAAGAAAACGGGGACTCATATAATCATGTATAGCCGGCGGCGCCGGACGACTGATATACGGAGGCCCGTTTTGAAGCAGAGAATAGAGCGGAGACTGTTTTTTGAATTCACGTCGCACACGGTTGTTTTCGCCGCGGTGTTCGCGGCGGTCGCCGTCGCGTTTTCCCAGCTCGTCCCGCGCGAAGGCGCGGCAAAGCAGACGGCGGCGGGCGAGGTGCTGACGCGGATAGTCATCGACCCCGGCCACGGCGGCGAAGACGGCGGCGCGGTCGCGCCGGACGGCACGGCGGAGAAGGATATAAACCTCAGCGTCGCAAAAAGCACGTGCGCACTGCTCACCGCGCTCGGCTGCGACTGCGTGATGACGCGCGACGACGACGTGATGCTGTCGGGCGACGGCGCGGGATCGAAAAAGCTGCGCGATCTGCAGAGCAGAGTCGCCTTCACAGACGGCGGCGGCTGCGTGTTCGTCAGCATACATCAGAACAAATTTCCGCAGAACAGCTGCGCGGGCACGCAGGTGTATTACTCGAAAAACGACGCGCGCTCGGAAAAGCTTGCGTCTTTGATACGGAAGAACGTGCAGGGATACCTGCAGAAAAACAATACAAGGCAGATAAAGCGTGCCGGCTCGGAGATCTACGTGCTTGACAGATGTACGGTACCCGCCGTGCTCGTCGAATGCGGTTTTTTATCGAATCCCGCGGAGCTGGAGCTGCTGAAAACCGAAGAATATCAAAAGAAGCTCGGCTGCGTCATAGCTTTGTCCGTTGCGGACTACCTGTATGATGACGCGGCGGGGAGGGATTGAATGGTACATATAGAAAAATTAAACCCGGTCAACACGTGGGACGTGGTGGATCTGAAGCTCAG
>JAGDCE010000206.1 GCA_017958705.1 Clostridia bacterium | reverse complement strand
TTTGACGTTGTTCTTCACGTCAGGGATTCGAAGCAGCGTTAAGAAAACGCTCCTGTGGAGCGTTTTTAGCGGTGACCGAAGATTTTTGCAAGGCACCTAGAATCAAAGTTGTACATATTGCCTTGCAAAAATCAAGACGAATCCCTGTCAGGGCGGATCTCCGGTCAAAGCCGCCATCCGGCGTCATTTTGATTTGGCGCTGTTCTTCACGTCAGGGATTCGAAGCAGCGTTTTATGAGGATAAAAAATGAAAGATTTCATTATAGTGCCGTTTGAAGAAAAGAATATCGCGCAGGTCGTTGAATTTGAAAAAGAGCTTCGCAGACAGGAGCCGGACACTTATTTTTGGGAACCGGACGACGGTTACGTCAAAGCGTTGACCGATTCTTTTTCCGACGGGCGGTTCAGCGGCGCTGTGTCGTTCATCGCTTTAAAAAACGGGACAGTGATCGGCAGGATCGACGCGGTGATCATTGCCGGCAGGAGCGATCCGTCGTGCGGCTCGGCGTATCTCGACTGGATATGCGTTCTGAAAAACGAACGGCACAACGGCGTCGCACGGGCGCTGCTCGACGCGCTGCGAGCCGAGTTGAGGTTGAGAGGCGTTTCCCTTCTCGTCGCGCTTATGGCGCAGAACGACGAGGCACAGCGGTTTTACCGATCGGTCGAGGGCGCGGCGATCCACGACGAGGGGATCTGGATCGATCTCTGATCACGTGAACACAACGGGCGGCGAATACATAATCTTAAAAATAAAACCGGTTGAGATAAGGAAGATCGTTCCTTGTTCCAGCCGGTTTTTTTACGCTTACATATCCGATGAATTAGGAGTCGGCCGGCGCCGACCCCTGCGAATAAAAAAGCCCCAACAGATGTTGGGGGGATGGCGGGGGTAAGGGGGTGGTGCCGGGGTTCCCCGCCGCGAACTGGAGAGCGGCGGGGGGTTCACGGAGAGGGGGGCGGGGAAACCCCCTGATGCGCGAAGCGCACGGATTGTCCCGAAGGGACACCGTTGTTTTATACACAACCAATATTCCTACTCGCTCAGAATTTTTTAATCAAGGTGGTCATATGAAAAACTATACCTTCAGAAAAGCCGTTCCGGTCTGGATCCCCGGACTTGAAAACGAGATGAACGTCAATCTGCTGATGACGTCGAAGACCGGCGCTGACGCGCGTCTGCATATCACCGGGCACAGCAAATATCAGGTGTTCGTCAACGGCGTGCTCGCCGCTGACGGGCCTGCGAGAGCCGGTCACGGCTATTACCGCGTGGACGAGCTCGATCTGTCGCCGCTCTGCACGCGAGACAAAAACGAGCTTGCCGTTATCGTCGCCGGTTACTGCACGAACAGCTTTTATCTGATAGACGAGCCCTCGTTCGTCTGCGCGGAGCTGTACGACGGCGAAACGCTCACCGCATACACGGGCGGACCGGGATTCGTATACGAATCATACACCGACCGCGTCAGAAAAACGCAGCGTTATTCGTTCCAGCGTCCGTTTACCGAGGCGTACGTACTGCCCGCGGAGCGCAAGCCGGTCGCCGCGGCGCCGGTCGCGTCAAAAAATTTCATCGAGCGCGGCATCCCGTTCCCGGATTACGATTTCACGCCGTTTGACCGTGTCGTCTCGGAAGGCGCTTTTGAGATAAAGGAACGTCAGAAATATTTTGACGATCGCGCGATCTCGGCCGTCGGGCAGAAGCTGAGAGGTTTCCCGAAGGACGAGCTCGAGGTCTTCATCTCAAAGGACGTCGAAAAACTCGACTGCAAGCCCGTACCGTGCGACAAGCCGGCGGATACGATAGAACTTGGCCGGAATACGTTCGCCGTCGCCGCGCTGCCGTCCGAGCTTACCGGTTTCATACAATTCGAGATCGAGACGACCGGCGGCACGCTGTGGATCAGCTTTGACGAAATACTTATCAATGACGACGTGAATTTCACGCGCTTCGGCACCTGTTCCGCCGTCGAATACAGGCTCGGCGCGGGCACGTACAAGCTCACGGGATTTGAGCCTTACTCTATGAAATACGCGAGATTCGCATCGGACGCGGAAAAGGCCGTAATAAAATGCGCCGGTCTGCGCCGCTTTGAATACACGGCGAAGGATCTGCGGAAAAGACCGGATTTCGGCGACGCGGCGCTTGAACGCGTTTACGACGCGGCTGTGTCCACGTTCCGCCAGAACACTGTCGATATCTACATGGACTGCCCGTCGCGCGAGCGCGCCGGATGGCTGTGCGACAGCTATTTCACCTCCCGCACCGAATACGCGTTGACCGGGAAGAGCAGAGTCGAGCACAACTTCCTTGAAAACTTCCTTATGCCGGACAAATTCCGCGTGATTCCGGAAGGGATGCTGCCGATGTGCTATCCGTCGGATCACTATGACGGCGTCTATATCCCCAACTGGTCGATGTGGTACGTGCTCGAGCTGCAGGAATATCTTGAAAGGAGCGGCGACACACAGCTGATTTCCCACGCAAAGAAGCGCGTATACGATCTGCTCGGCTTCTTCCGCCGGTTCGAGAACAAAGACGGGCTGCTCGAGCGGCTGCAGAGCTGGGTCTTCATCGAATGGTCGAAGTCGAACGAGCTGACGCAGGATATAAACTATCCGACGAACATGCTCTACTGCCGTTTCAAAGAAGCGATCGCCGCGATGTACGGCGACGACGGGCTTGAAAAAGAAGCGGAAGCGCTCGCCGCGAAGATAAGAGAACAGTCGTTTACCGGGCAGTGGTTCTGCGACAACGCCGTATACGACGGCGACGAAGCCAAACTGAGCGGGGAATGCACGGAATCGTGCCAGTATTACGCATTTTTCACCGGCGTCGCGACGAAAGAGCTTTATCCCGATCTGTGGGAAACGCTCGTGACGGATTTCGGACCGTGGCGCAAAAAGAACAACAAACACCCGGAAATTTATTTCGCCAACGCGTTCATCGGCAACTATCTGAGGCTCGAGCTGCTTTTCAGAGCGGGGCTTTACGACGAGCTGCTCGACAACGTGCGCGGATATTTCGACTATATGGCGCAGAAGACCGGCACGCTCTGGGAGAACGACGGCGATTACGCCTCCTGCAACCACGGCTTCGCCTCGCACGTGGCGGTATGGCTGCGTGAAATATACGGAAAAGAAGAAAAATGATATGATCACGGATTCACAGGGCAACAGATGGTATAAAGGCAATCTTCACACTCACACGACGAACAGCGACGGAGCGCGTACGCCCGAAGAGGCGTTGCGGATCTATAAGGAGCTCGGCTACGATTTCATCGCGCTGACGGATCACTGGTATTACGGCGGCGCGGGGGAATACGACGGCATGCTCGTGCTTTCCGGCATAGAGTACGACTGGGCGAAGGACGGCTGTTATCATATCGTCGGATACGGTATGAATTCCGATCCCGGGCTCGAAAGAGGCGCCGCTCCTCAGCAGATGATCGACGCGATAAAGCGCTGCGGCGGCGTCGCGACGCTCGCGCATCCGGCGTGGTCGCTTCAGCGCCCGGATAAAATGATACTGCTTGACGGCGTCGACTGCACGGAGATATACAATTCCGTCTCGGGATATCCATACTCCGCACGCCCGTACTCCGGCACGCTGATCGACGTCGCGACGGCTTACGGCTACCGCACGGTCCTTACCGCGGCGGACGACACGCATTTCTACGGCGACGAGGTCGGCCGCGGCGCCGTCTACGTAAAAGCGAACGAGCTGAGCCGCGACGCGATCGTCGGCGCGATACTTCGCGGCGACGTGCTTCCGACGACCGGACCGTTCATAAGCTGTTCGGCAGAGGACGGGTATTTCGTGCTCAGATGCGAGGCCGGGTGCCGTTACGTCCAGTTCTTTTCAAACAACTATTTCAATCCCGATACGACGACGACCGGCGGCGTTGTGCGCGAGGCGAGATTCCGCATCAAGCGCGCAGACAGGTTCGTCCGGGCGGAGGCGGTCGACTTCGAAGGCCGCGTCGCGTATTCTCAGTATTATTATTTACGGTAAGGCGTATGAACAAGATTTACACCGACGTCATGACCCTGCCGGCGGCGATGATAGAGGGTACCGATCCTTTGCCGCGTTTCCGCAGGATGACGGGCTTCGGCCTGTTTTCCACAAAACCGGGATTTCCCGATGAGGCAAAAACAGATCTCGGCACCTGCACGCGCACGCTTCCGTACCGCATTCAGGACAGATACGGCAGAGACCGCAGGATGACGGAGCTGAAGACCGTCGTGCTCGAAAACGAACACCTGAAGGCGACGTTCGTGCCGTCATTCGGCGGCAAGCTCTGGTCGCTGTACGACAAGGACGACGGCCGCGAGGTGCTGATGAGCAACCCGGTCGTTCAGCCCGGAAACTTAGCGATCAGAAACGCCTGGACCTCCGGCGGCATCGAATGGAATTTCGGCTCGGCCGGTCATACTTATTTCTGCTGTGACGACGTCTGGGCGGCGGTACTGACCGATCCGGACGGCGACGGATTTCTGCGCATATACGAGTTCGAGCGCGCGAAAGAATGCTTTTTCGCAGTCGATTTCCACCTGCCCGAGGGCAGCCGTCAACTTTTCACGCACGTCAAACTGACAAATCCGGGCGACGATACGACGACGTACTGGTGGAGCAACGTCGCGATCCCGGACGACGGCGGGACGCGCGTGATGTCGTCGTCGGAGGACGTCATCGTCTTCTGCGGCGGCGCCGCTTCGTACGAAAAACTGCCGCATCTGTCCGAAATGGACGGCGATATGTCGTATCCGCACAACGCGACGCGCAGCTTCGATTACTTTTTCCAGCCGCCCGGGGGCGTGAAGACCACGTGGGAGAGCGGAGTCGACAAAAACGGCTTCGCGTTCTACGACAGATCGACCGCGCCGCTCATATATCATAAAATGTTCTGCTGGGGCAGTCACCGCGGCGGTATCCGCTGGCAGCAGCATCTGTCCGACGGCGACCGCGGCAGATACATAGAACTGCAGGCGGGCATCGCGCGCAGTCAGCTGCACGACAAGCCTTTTCCGGCACACTCGTCGTACGAATGGACGCAGTGCTTCGGCGGCACGTACGTCGACCCCGGCATGGTCCACGGGCTCACGCTGCACGAGGCGAACGCGAGATTCGCGCTTCACGTGCAGGAGCTGATCCCGGAAAACCAGCTTCTTAGTCTCGACAAAAAATACGCCGCGTGCGCGAAAATAAAAGTGAAGGAAGAGAACGTCGTTCACCGCGGCTCGGGATGGGGAGCGCTTCATCTGCGGCTCTGCCCGCAGATCTCGGTGCCGCTGTGCTTCCCCGACGATTCGCTCGGCGAGGAGCAGAGACCGTGGCTTCATCTGCTCGAGCGCGGCGTTCTGCCCGGATCGGATCCGTCAGGGATCCCGGTCTCGTGGATGACGTCGGAAAAATGGCTTAGACTGCTGCAGACAAGCGTATCCGGAAAGGGCGGCGACGACTGGGCGGCGCAGCTTCATTACGGCAACGCGCTGTTCGAGTTCTGGGACAACGCGCACACCGTGCCGACGGCGCGTTATTTCGACGGCTCGGAATATGAGAAGCGCGCGGAGGAGGCGTGGAAGCGCTCCGACGCGCTTTGCCCGAACGTGTGGGCGAGGCGCAATCTCGCGGTGCTGTACCGCCTGCGCGGCGAAAACGAGTCTGCGGAACAGGCTTACCGCTTCGTCTTCTCGCTTCCCGCCTCGGTCTGCGATCCGTGTTTCGCGTCCGAATACATGGGCTGGCTGACCGGCGCCGGAAAATACGAAGAAGCGCTGCGGCTGTACGAAGGGCTGCCGGAGAATATCCGCGGCGCCGATCGCGTGACGCTTCACGCGCTGCGCTGCGCCGTAAAGCTGGGCAGGGAAGTGCTGCCCGGCGGATTTGAGCGCGAATACGCGGCGATAAGAGAGGGCGAGACGTCGCTATCCGATCTGTGGTTCGAGTATCACGCGAGACGGCTCGCGAAAGAGTGCGGAGAGGATTTCGACAAGCTCGAAAAAGAAGAAAAAGCGGCTCTGACGGAGCGTGCGGAAGAACTTTTCCCGCCGCCGCACGGTATAGATTTCCGCATGAGCTATGACAAAAACAAAAAATACCGTGTATCGGAATAAAAAAACAAGCCGGAGAAGTTATCTTCTCCGGTTTGCTTTTGATCTTGCTTATCAGTCTCTGAAAGCCTTTCTCGCTTTGTAAGAGGTGTGCAGCAGCTCGTGAGCCAGATGTGAGTTCGGCTCGCCGAGGAACTGATCGTAAAGCGCCTTGATCTGGGGATTGTTGTGAGACTGTCTCAGAGTCTGTCTCTCGTCCTCGGAATAAAGCGCGTTCGCGCGTTTCTGCTTGTAGGTATCGAGAATGTCGATATCCTCGTTGGGCAAAAACTGCGGTTTGACGTAAGGCTGTCCGCCGCCTGCGATGCATCCGCCGGGGCAGCCCATGATCTCGATGAAGTGGTAGTCGCTCTTGCCGGCGCGGATATCGTCGAGCAGGACGCTCGCGTTCTTCATGCCGTGTGCGACGGCGACCTTTACCTTCATGCCGTTGATATCGATCTCGGCGCTCTTGATGCCGTCGAATCCGCGGACCGCCTCGAACTTGATCATCTCATGTTCTTTGCCGGTGAGTACGAAATACGCGGTACGCAGAGCAGCTTCCATAACGCCGCCGGTGACGCCGAATATGACGCCCGCGCCGGTGTAATCGCCGACGATATCGTTGTCGAATTCCTCATCGGGAAGCTTCGTGAACTCTATGCCGGAACGCTTGATGAGTCTGCCGAGCTCTCTCGTGGTGAGAACGGCGTCAACGTCTTTGATACCGTCTCTCTGGAGCTGTTCTCTCTCTTTTTCGAACTTCTTCGCGGTGCAGGGCATCACGGAGACGACGAACATATCCTTGGGATCGACGCCTATCTTTTCAGCGTAGAACGTCTTCAGGATCGCGCCGAACATCTCGTGAGGAGACTTGCAGGTGGACAGATGCGGAAGCAGATCGCCGTAATGGATCTCGGCGAAGTTGATCCAGCCGGGAGAGCAGGACGTGATCATCGGCAGCACGCCGCCGTTCTTTATCCTGCCGAGCAGCTCGGTAGCCTCTTCCATGATCGTGAGGTCCGCGCTGTAGTTGGTGTCGAACACTTTCTTGAAGCCGAGGCGGCGGAGAGCGGCGACCATCTTACCGGTGACGGGGGTGCCGATCTTCATGCCGAATTCCTCGCCGAGGGCGGCTCTGACCGCCGGAGCGGTCTGAACGACCACGTACTTGCCGGCTTTCATGGCTTCATCTATCAAGCCTATCTCGGATTTCTCCATAAGAGCTCCGGTCGGGCATACGGTCACGCACTGACCGCAGAGTATGCAGGGAGACTTGTCGAGCGTGCGGTTCTCGGCGGGAGCGACGATCGTGTTGAAGCCGCGCTTCTCAAAGCCGAGCACGGATTTGCCGTGAGCGTTGCCGCATCTCTCGATGCAGCGGCCGCAGAGTATGCACTTTGACGTGTCGCGCACGATGGAGGGAGTGATCTCGTCTATCGTGGTGGGAGTCTTGGAGCCCTGGAACATATCCTCGCGGGCGCCGGTGACTCTTGCCGCGTAAAGCAGCTCGCAGTACTCGTTCTTGTCGCACTGCTGGCATTTCATGGAGTGGTTGGAGAGCAGAAGCTCGACGGACGCGCGCCTTGCGGCGGTGGCCGCCGGCGAGGAGATCGTTATCTCCATGCCTTCGTTTACGGGATATACGCAGGAAGCTACAAGGCCTCTCGCGCCTTTGACCTCAACGAGGCATACGCGGCAGGAACCTCTGGAGCATTCGCCGTGATTGAAAGCGCAGAGTGAGGGGATCTGATATCCGCAGGCTCTCGCGGCTTCAAGGACGGTAAGCCCTTCTTCTACCTCGTAGGGAATGCCTTCTATTTTTATATTGATCTTTGCCATAATATCAAATTCCCCCTTAAACCTTTTCGATGGCCTTGAACTTGCAGGAAGACATGCACATGCCGCACTTGATGCACTTGGACTGATCTATGACGAACGGCTCCTTGCCGACTACGCCGGTGATCGCGCCCGTGGGGCACTGACGTGCGCACAGACCGCACTTTCTGCACTTGTCCGGATCGATGACGTACTGCATCAGGTTCTTGCAGACCTTTGCGGGGCACTTCTTATCAACTATGTGGGCGATGTATTCGTCTCTGAACTGGGTAAGGGTCGAGGTGACGGGGTTGGAAGCCGTCTGACCGAGAGCGCAGAGCGAATTCGCTTTGATCGTCTTGCTGAGTTCTTCAAGCTCGTTCAGATCGTCCATCGTGGCTTTGCCGTCGGTGATCTTCGTGAGCAGTTCGAGCATACGCTTCGTGCCTATACGGCAGGGCGAGCATTTGCCGCAGGATTCGTCGCAGATGAAGTCCATGTAGAACTTGGCGACGTCGACCATGCAGTTGTCCTCGTCCATGACTATCGCACCGCCGGAGCCCATCATGGAGCCGCGTGCGACGAGGTTGTCGAAGTCGATCTCGGCGTCGAGGTCTTTTTCGGTAAGGCATCCGCCGGACGGGCCGCCCGTCTGGATCGCCTTGAATTTCTTGCCGTTCTGGATGCCGCCGCCGATCTCGTAAATGAGCTCGCGGAGCGTCGTACCCATGGGCACCTCGACCAGACCGACGTTGTTGACTTTGCCGCCGAGTGCGAAGACCTTCGTGCCCTTCGATCTCTCGGTGCCGTACTTGACGAATTCGGCCACGCCTTCGCGGAGCACGTACGGTACGGTCGCCAGCGTTTCAACGTTGTTGACTATCGTGGGCTTGCCCCACAGACCCTTGACCGCCGGGAACGGAGGACGGGGTCTCGGCATACCTCTCTTGCCCTCTATCGAGTTGAGCAGAGCGGTCTCTTCGCCGCAGACGAACGCGCCTGCGCCGAGTCTGACGTGTGCGCGGAAGCTGAAGCCGGTGCCGAGTATGTTGTCGCCCATCAGGCCGAGCTCTTCGAGCTGTTTGATGGCGATGCCGAGTCTCTTGACTGCCACGGGATATTCGGCGCGAACGTAGAAGTAACCGTTCTGCGCGCCTATCGCGTAACCCGCTATCATCATACCTTCGATAACGGCGTAGGGGTTGTCCTCAAGTACGGATCTGTCCATTAAAGCGCCGGGGTCGCCCTCGTCGCCGTTGCAGACGACGTATTTGTCGCCGTCGCCGTTCATGGCGAACATCCATTTTCTGCCGGTCGGGAAGCCGGCGCCGCCGCGTCCGCGCAGGCCGGAATCAAGGACTTCCTGAACGACGTCCTTGCGCTCCATCTGCAGCGCGCGTGCCAGACCCTTGAAAGCGCCCATGCCGAGAGCTTCTTCAACGTTCTCCAGGCCTATGACGCCCGCGCCGTAAAGCGCGATCCTCTTCTGCTTCTTGTAGAAGCCGATCTCTTCCTGTTTGCTGATCTTCTGTTTCGTTTCCGGATCCTCGTACAGAAGTCTTTCGACGATCTGTCCGCCTATAATATCGCGGTCGAGTATCTCTTCCACGTCTTCGGCTTTGACGAGTCTGTAAAGCGTGTTCTCCGGGAACACCTTTACGAACGGACCCTGCGAGCAGAGGCCGAAGCAGCCGACCATGTTTACGCTGACCTTGTCCTCAAGGTGCTTTTCGGCGATGAGCTCTCTGAATTTCGCTTCGATGCCGCGGACGTTTGATGCGACGCACGCGGTACCGCCGCAGAGCATTATCGCTTTCTTGCCGCCGGTGCCGTCGTATTTGGCGGTCAGCTTCGCGGCGTTTTCGGCGTTCGCTCTTGCGAGATCTTCAAAATTTCTGATTTTTTCCATGATCACTCTGCACCTCCCGCGCTACGGTATTCGGCGATTATGCCGGGGACTTCCTTGACGTCCACCTTCGGGTAGACTTTGCCGTTGATCGTGACGGCGGGGGCGATACTGCAGGCGCCTATGCAGCGCAGCGCATCGATCGTGAACATACCGTCGTCGGTAGTGCCGCCGGGCTTGATCCCGAGCAGTTCGGAAAACTTGTCGATAACGCGCTGTGCGCCTTTGACGTAGCAGGCGGTACCGAGGCAGCATCCGATAACGTATTTTCCCTTCGGCTTAAGGGAGAAGAATGAGTAGAACGTGACGACCCCGTATATCTCCGCAACAGAGATGCCGGTCCTTTCGGAGACGATCTCCTGAACTTCCAGCGGAATATAACCGTATTCCTTCTGGATGTCCTCGAGGATCATGATGAGAGGCGTCGGTTCGTCTGCGTATCTGTCACAGATACCGTTGATCTGGGCGACAGCAGCTTCGCTTAAATGGAACATAACAGCTCCCCTTTTCATAAGTATTTATTGTATTTGAATGCCAATACACTCAACGGACATTATAACAAATATATAATAAATTGTCAAGGCATAATGCACGGAGAATTTCCAATAATTTTTAAAGAATAAATTTCATTTTTGTTATATTTCGGAAATTGCGCGTGCCGGCCGGAAAAATCGGGTGAAAAAAGCCGGCTGAAACGAGATGTTTCGGCCGGCTTGGACGACGCGGGGACGGTGCGCGTCAACCCGTGAGATTCGTTATTATCCTGTACGCGCAGTAGAGGTAGAACAGCGCCGCGCCGGTGCTGATGAAATAGACCGTGCGGATCCTCGTGCCCGGCAAAAGCTCCAGCGGCGCCGGTTCGAAGCGCACGCGCCGAACCTGCTTCACGAGCATCACTATCCCGGCGGCGACGAGCCCGGCCGTGGCGGTCAGATACGCGAAGATCGCGATCAGCGGCAACAGCGCCGTGAAGTCGTGCTGCTCGAATATACGGCTGAGCGTGTCGGCGTTGTACAGCGACAGCACCCACGGCGCTATGACGCCGCCGATGAAGTTAAGCGCCATATGCATCGCAATCGTGTATATCACTTTGCCCGATTTAACGTAAACGTACGCTAAAACGAGCCCCACGCCCGCGGCGTAGCACAGCTGCGTCACGTTGCCGTGAAACAGCCCGAACGCGACGGCGGAGAACAGTATCGCGTTGCCTTCGCCGTATACGGCGACGCGATCGATAAGCACCTTGCGGAACAGCAGTTCTTCAAATACCGGCGCGGCGATCACCGTTATGACGATCCGCAGCGGGCTCGGGTCCGAGATCAGATCCTGCACCGGGTTCACCATCCTGCCGCCCGACAGTATGAACGAGAGGATGTTGCCGATAAGACTCCCGGCGTACATGACCGGGAAGCAGATCAGAAACAGGCGGAAGAACTGCGCGGCGCCGAGCCGTTTCTTCACAGGCGCGTTTTTCGGTATGAAGCGCAGCACTATGATGCCGGCGGGGATCGCCATACAGTACATGACGACGAACTGTATGACCCATTTTAGCCAGCCGGCGCCGGACAGCGACGGATAAGCGTTCGTCAACACGCCTTTCATCCAGCCCATTAAGAACGATCCGAGAAGGATAGCCGCGCCGCAGATGAACAGAGCGAACCACGCCGTCGAAAATACGCGTTTCGCGGAGGCGTCGACCGGGGGCTTCGTTTTTTTGATTTGTCCGTCTACCATAGATCTATTCTCTTTGTGTAATCGACGTTATCGGGCACTCTTGCGTTCTCGCGGAAAAACGTGATGCGGTATTTCTTCATCAACTCGTGAAGTTCCTGCAGTTTTTCCGGTGAGGACGTTTTCGACCATTTGGTGTAAAGCTGCGCTGCTTTTACCTGCATTGACGAGCGCAGGACGTTGTCCTTGAGATCGTCGTCCGCCGCCTCGTACGCTTTGCTCCACAGCTCTTCCATTTCGGTGAGGAACTTCGTAAGCTCTGACTGCCGCTTCGCGCCTTTGAAGACGAAAGCCTTCGTTATCGGGTCGTATATTCCCATGTGACCTTCTTTAGCCTTCTCCGTCGTTCTGTCTATATATTCTCTGATATATCTCCAGCCGGCGCCGTAATAGCCTTTCAGAAAATCGTCCATGTGTTCGTAATACTGTTCGCGCGTCATGTCGGGATCCCACATCATTTTCGCGAGCAGATACGCCCGCAGTTCTCCGAATTCGCCGGAAACGGACTGACCGTTGCCCTGCTCGAAAAGCCCTATGACGTTGTGATCGACGAAGAAACGGATGTTGTCGTACAGTACGCCGAGATTGGGAAACGGATTCAGATAATACATGAAATCCGTGGTGTAATCCCAGATGAAAAGGTTATCGCAGATCTTCGACCACGCCTCTATGTCCTCGCAGAAAGCCCTGTTCGCCTCGCAGTCCGGGTCGTTCAGCGGATGCGTGAAGCAGCATTCGATCGAGCAGAGGCGGATTATCACGTTGTCCGCGGGCTTCAGCGTTTTCGGCGCCTTGCGCGTGTATCTGTAAGCAAGCGTGTCGACGTAAACGTCCGGGAATTCGTCCTTGATATCGTTCGCGATCCTGTTCACGAACGTCAGAAGCGATCCCATCGGCGTGCCCTGTTCGTTGTCAAGCTTGCGGCAGTTTTCGCACTGACAGCCGAGGCCGTCCGCATACGAGTCGTTCTGCGAGACCGAAATGATCTTCGCATCGGGATTCTCCCGTAAAAGCTGTCTGACGTTTTTGAGCACCTTTTCGTATACCGCGGGATCTGTCAGACAGGGCTGGACGTTCGGCGTCGTCGAAGTGCCCGCGAGAGAGGGAAGTGAATGAACGAAAGGACCGGCGTATTTAATGTCTGTTCCGTAACCGGAGGACACCATGTTGCGGTTGACGCCGCCGTTGATCTTGATCTTTGACGCGAACGAAGGCGATGCCGCGTCGTACCAGTAAACGTCACGGTTAATCAGCTTCGGGGAAAACGTCCGGCAGATGTCAGCCGGGACCTCCGAGCATTCAATATACTTATAGTATTTGCATTTTGACGAAAGAAAACGGCAGCCGGCGTAGTCCTCGAGGAACGTGTAAACTCCGTACATTGTGCCGGTCGGCGTTTTGCCCGTGATGTAGAGTCTGCCGCCGTCGTAGATTATCGCGTATCCGTCGTTTACGAGCTTTTCGCGCTCCGCCCTGACGAGCTCGGTGTCGCGGTCGGTCTCGCCGATGCAGATCTCGTGCTCGCTTTTTACGTCGCCGCCGCGCTTCAGCTCAAGCTCCGTCGCGTATTCGATATAGCGCAGAAAATCGTTGTAGGCGTTGCCGACGGTGCGGTCCGAGCCGGATTTGACCACCGTGTATTCACTGATGTCGACCCCGGCGATCTTTATGTTTTTGACGTGCGGACCGTCCCATTCCGGATCCTCCTCCGGTACGGGCTCCGTATCTTGCTCCGTCGCCTCATCCGAGGCGGCGTCCGTCACGGCGTCCGTGATCTCTGCCGTGATGATTCCGGTCGTCTCTTCATCCGTCTGCTGAGGCTCGCCGCCGCAGCCGTAAATGAATACGGCGACAGCGGCGGTAAGTATACATAATAATGATCTTAAAGTTTTTTTCATCGGCTTTATTTTATGGTTTCGAATTTGAGCGTGCTCGTCGTGCCGGGTCTGCCGTTCGCCACGCCGCCGGTGAGGACGACGAAGTCTCCGGGCTGCGCGAGCCCGAGCCGCTTCGCGCTCTGTACGGCGTTGTAGAACATGACGTCGGTCGACTGGAACTCCTCGGTCATCACCGGGAGCACCGCCCACGACAGCGCGAGCTTGCGCCAAGTCTTTTCGTTCGAGGACGCGGTCAGCGCCACTATCGGCTTCGGCGCGCGGAAACGCGAGACGAATCTTGCCGTGGCGCCGGACTGCGTGCATACGACGATAAGCTTCGCGTCAAGGTCGATCGAAAGCGCGCACGCGGAGTGCGAGATCGCGTCGAGTTCGTTCTTGATCCTGAATTTCGATACGCGGAAGCGCTCTGCGTAGTCTATGTCTTCCTCGGCCGCCAGAGCGATCTTCGCCATCGCCCGCACTGCCTCCACCGGGTATTTGCCGGCGGCGGTCTCGCCGGAGAGCATTATCGCGCTGGTGCCGTCGTATACGGCGTTGGCGACGTCGGATATCTCCGCTCTCGTCGGACGCGGCTTGCTGATCATCGATTCGAGCATCTCCGTCGCCGTGATTACGCGCTTGCCTCTGTAGCGGCACGTCGTTATCATCGACTTCTGTATCGCCGGGAGCTGTTCGAACGGTATCTCGACGCCCATATCGCCGCGCGCGACCATAATGCCGTCGCTCGCGTCGATTATCTCCTCTATGTTGTCGACGCCCGAGCGGTTCTCGATCTTAGCGATAAGGTCGATGTCGTCGCCGCCGTGCTCGTGCATGAACTGACGTATCTCGTTTATGTTGTCGGCGTTCGACACGAACGAACAGGCGACGAAATCGACGTCGTTCTCGATGCCGAAGAGCAGATCTTCGCGGTCCTTCTGCGACATATAGACCTGATGAAGCACCTTGTTCGGGAACGCCATGCTCTTTCTGTTGCTTATCACGCCGCCGTAAGTGATCACGGTAACGACGTCGGTGTCGGTCGTCTCCGTCACCTCGCACGCCACGAGCCCGTTGTTCAACAGTACCGTGTCGCCCGGGTTGAGCTCTTTCGCGAGGTTCTTGTAAGATACGGATACGCGGGTCTGATCGCCTTCGACGTCAAGCGTCGTGAACACGAATCTGTCGCCCTCGCGAAGCGTCACGGGCTCGTCGTTCTTGAACGTGCCTATGCGGTATTCC
>JAGDCE010000205.1 GCA_017958705.1 Clostridia bacterium | reverse complement strand
CACAGTTTATTTTGGACTGCTTTGGCATTATATCACAACGTTTCGCATTTGTCAAGGGCTTTTTTTAAAAAAATCCATTTTGTTTGGCCGCGATTGTTAATGTGAAGTAAACACTTTTAGACCAAACAAAGAAAAAGTTGACAAATGCAATATAATGCGCTATAATATATTCTGTATTATTATTTGTATTCAAAAAGGTATGATTATGCTTAAAAGTATGACAGGTTACGGCAGAGCCCGTGAAAGGATAGACAGCTACGATATAACCGTCGAGATCAAGTCCGTGAACAACCGCACGCTCGACGTATCCGTGAAGCTGCCGCGCGCTTATATGTTTGCGGAGGAAAGGATCAAACCTCTTCTTCTTTCGTACGGTATCAGCCGCGGGAAGATTGACGTTTTCATTTCCGTCGATGCGCCGGAAAACGAAGGCGCGCAGCTCGACCTTGACGACGAATACGTGTCTCAGTATATAACCGCGCTGAAAAAGCTGAGAGATACGTACGGATTAACGGACGACATAACCGTGATGAACGTCGCGGCGAACAGAGATATTTTCACCGTCACGAAAAAAGAGGACGATCTCGAGTCCGACTGGGAGCGCATCAAAACCGTTCTTATTTCAGCTGCCGAAGCATTCAACGAGACGCGGACGGCGGAAGGCGGAAGACTCGTCAGCGACGTAAAAGCTAAACTCGAAACGATCTCCGGCATCGTTGAAGATATCGAAACAAGATCCGGCGACGCTGTAAAGGAATACGAGGCGCGTCTTATGAAAAAACTCAGGGAAACGCTCGCCGAGACAGGCGCTGCGGTCGACGAGAACAGAGTGGTCACCGAATGCGCGATATTCGCGGACCGTGTCGCAACAGATGAAGAGACCGTACGGCTGCGTTCGCACATCAAAGCGTTTTACGATACGCTTGACGGAGACGGACCCGCCGGACGCAATCTTGATTTCTGGTGTCAGGAAATGAACCGTGAAGCAAACACGACCGGCTCCAAAGCGCAGAACACTTCGATCACGGCTGACGTCGTTGCGATCAAATGCGAGATCGAAAAGATCAGGGAACAGATACAGAATATCGAGTGAGGGACTGAAATGAGATTTATAGGTATCGGTTACGGCAGTATGGTTTCCGGCGACAGGATAATCGCCGTTTGTTCACCCGAATCAGCGCCTGTCAAACGTATGATCAGCGACGCGAAAGAATGCGGCAGACTGATCGACGTAACGTGCGGAAAGAAAACAAAGGCTGTCATAGTGACAGACAGCGATCATATCATACTTTCGGCGCTCACAGCCGAGTCGCTTTCGGAAAAGCTTGTGGAAAGCGGGGAGGACAAATGAAAAAAGGCACTGTCTTCGTGCTTTCCGGACCCGCGGGATCCGGTAAAAGCACAGTCCGCGAGAAACTGATGCAGAAAGGACTGAATTTTCATTATTCGGTTTCCGACACAACGAGGAAACCGCGTGCAGGAGAACAAAACGGCGTCGATTACGGATTCATAACAAAGAGTCGGTTCGAGGAAGGGATTCGCCGCGGCGATTATTATGAGCATGCGTATTACGCCGGCGAATATTACGGCACTCCCGTATCCCAGCTCGTTCCTTATATCGAATCGGGGATAAACGTTATACTTGAAATCGAGGTAGAAGGAGCGATGCAAGTCAGAGCAAAGGATGAAAACGCCGTGCTCGTGAT
>JAGDCE010000204.1 GCA_017958705.1 Clostridia bacterium | reverse complement strand
CAAATTGATTTTGAAAAAATAAAAAAACTCGAATACCCTTATAATTACTGGGCTTTCGAACATTTTGAGTAAAGAAAAATCCGTCTTGGAAAAGACGGATTTTTGGTCTGAGTGACTGGATTTGAACCAGCGGCCTCTACCACCCCAAGGTAGCGCGCTACCATCTGCGCCACACCCAGATTTCTGATTGCGGATGAAATTATATCACAATAACGCATATTTGTCAAGGGCTTTTCTCAAAATTGACGAAAAATGTTTCCGCGTCACAGAAATATATTTTAGTTCATATTTTTCCCTTGACTTTACTGATAAAAGTCACTATAATGTGTATGAAGATCCGGATATGAAAGGGGCATTTTATGCACAAATTAGGTATTATCGGCTACGGCGGTATGGCCGGCTGGCATCACAATTCCATTAAATCCAACTTTGACGATCTGCAGGTCGTTGCCGCTTACGATATCGACCCGGCCAGACTGGAAGTCGCTGAAAAAAACGGTCTCAAGGCATACAAAACGGCGGAAGAATTCCTCGACAGCCACGATTTTGACGTAGTTCTTGTCGCCACGCCGAACAACTTCCATTGCGAATACGTATGCCGTGCGCTTGAAGCCGGCTACAACGTAGTCTGTGAAAAGCCCGTCGCCATGAGCGTCAAAGAGCTTGACAGGATGGAGGAAACGGCAAAACGCACGGGTCATCTCTTCTCCGTTCATCAGAACAGGCGTTGGGATCAGGATTACCGGATCATGAAAGAAGCGTACGACACCGGTATGATCGGCAAGCCCTTCACAATAGAATCCCGTGTACACGGTCAGGGCGGTATGGTCCACGGCTGGCGTGAATTCAAGGTCGCCGGCGGCGGCATGGTATACGACTGGGGCGTTCACCTCATCGACCAGCTGCTTGACATGATAGATTCCAAAGTCGTCTCCGTTTACGCCAATCTTCACAGCGTAAGAACGCCGGAGGTCGACGACTATTTCAAGCTCGTCTTCCGTTATGAAAACGGCATCACCGCGCACGTCGAGGTCGGCACGTTCAACCTTGTCCAACTCCCGCGCTGGTACGCCTGCGGCGACGGCGGTGCGCTCGTGATAAACGACTGGGATTGCCACGGAAAGATCATCCACACCCGCGACACCGTTATGAAATGGGAGCCTGTCGTCGTGCAGACGAAAGCCGGACCCACGCGCACAATGGCGCCGCGCCCCGCGGACACTCTTGAAGAGCTGCCGCTGCCGCACGTAGAGACGTCGTGGTCCTGCTTTTACAGAAATATCCTCGACACGATAGACGGCAAGGCAGAGCTGATCGTGACGATCCCGTCCGTAAGACGCGTCCTGCAGGTGATCGAAGCCTGCTTCGAGTCCGACAGGACCGGAGAAGGAATAAAGACCGATATATAAAATATAAGAAAAAAAGCCTTCTGCTGAAGGCTTTTTTTCATTTGATCACCCCGGTAGAGTACGATCCGGAGACGCCGGATAACGTAAGATCCTCATCGGTATATCTGATCACGCCTTTGTTTATATACAAAGCGCATGTGCCGCCGTCAAGCGCCTGTTTCAGCGCCTGCTCGTCGATATTGTCAGACAGATATATATTCGCCGCTTCGAGCGCGACCTGCGCGCAGCTCTTTGTTCCGGAATACATATACAGCACCTCGGCGGCGGTCTTACTGTCTCCGTTGTCGTCGGCGTACGGCATAACGAACGATCCGTCCCCGTACACGTATCCGCCGGTCCTGGAGCTTATCGGGAAACAGCGGAGATAAACGCCGCTGACAGCGCCTTTCAGTTCCGGCGTGCAGACGACACCGATTCCGTTTTCGGCAGCGGCGTACAGATTTACGGAGTATACGCTATCAGCTCCGTTGAGATACACCGTGAAGCCGTCCATACTCGTCAGATATCCGAGCGTATAGCCGGCGTTTCTGAGCCTTTCGGCGATATGGTCCGCGGCGAACGCGTTTTTGAGCCAACTGAACCCTATATAACTGTATATCTCGTTTTCGGCGGCAAACGCCTTGTATTCATCGGAAACGTCGAGTCTGACCTTGTTCGAGCCGAGGAATTTCAGATCTATGCTGTTCTCGTCGTTTATGAAAGCGGCGATCTTGTCGAACCGCGCTCTCATATCCGCGTTTTTCCGCGGATCGTACGAGGCGGCGACTTCGTCGTCCTCCGCTCCGGCCAGAAGCTCGTATATCTCGTTATACGGTTCGCGGTAAATGAGCCGCCCGCACGCTTTGACGGTCGTTTCAAGCGCAGAATACAGATCCGAGTCGATCTTTACCTCGACCCCGGGTTTTTCGATGATCTCGCGCAGTCCGCCGTCCTCGGCGAACGGATCGTACAGCTTATATGCTTCCACCGCCGCGGCGGCGTAAAGCGCCGTTAAAGTCTTCCTCTCCGTCGTAGCGCTTGCGCTTCCCTGCCCGAGCTCGTAGTTGAACAGAAATTCGCCCGCAACGCTGTTCGCGATGGAACTGACGTCTATCTTCGTCCATCCCGCTTCGGCCGAAAGGCACGAATGCACGCCGTAGCCGATCGCCAGAGCGGCGACTACGATCGCGACGATCACGATTATGACGCGAAGCTTTGTATTCTTATCAGACAGCTCGATGCGCTGGACCGGCTTCAGCGCCGGTTCGGTTTTTTCACGCGCATATCTACTCATTGACCGTACCAGACCTTTTCCTTAAATCAGCGCAAAGGCATTGCCGACATTTTACCGTCAGCAGTGCCTTTACCTTTATTGCTTTTTTCCGCGATCACAGAATCGCTATAAGCAGCGCCAGCAGGTACAGGCCCACTATCGCTCCTCTTGTGATCAGACCGGCAAGCGTTCCCTTCTTGCACATGCGGTAGTTCTTATAGTAGTTATGCTTCTTGAAGATCAGCCACGCTATAAGTCCGAGCAGCGGCAGGAAAAACGCTCCTATGCCGTAAAGTTTGTTGCCGGTATCGTGGATCGGCGTATCGAGAACAGGTTCGGTGCTGACGTTGTCGTCTTCACTGACCTTCTTCTCCACTTCATTCGGGCTGCGCACCGTTATGGTCTTGAGCGGAACGTTTTCGTCCCTTATGCGCTTGTACTCCTCGATCTCCTTCGTGCTGCCGAAAACGTAGTGATCGTGACCGATGCACACCATCTTCGGTTCTTCCTCACTGTAATCGTGAACGGACGGATCGTAGGTGAACAGCACTTTGTTTTTCTCAAGGACCGGGTCGGGGATCGGTATCGCGGAGATAAGCGATCTCGTATACGGATGCAGCGGATAGTCGAACAGCTCTTCGGCCGTCGCTACCTCGACTATATTGCCCTTGTATATAACGCCTATCCTGTCCGAAATGAAACGGACGATCGAGAGGTCGTGCGCTATGAACAGATACGTGACGTCGCGCTCTTCCTGGAATTTCTTCAGCAGATTGAGCACCTGTGCGCGTATGGAAACGTCAAGCGCGGAGATCGGCTCGTCGGCTACGACGAATTCCGGTTCCATGACCATCGCTCTTGCGAGACCTATCCTCTGTCTCTGTCCACCGGAGAACTCGTGCGGGTAACGCGTGAGGTGCTCCGGGAGCAGACCGACTTCTTCGATTATCTTCTCGACCTTTGCGATCCTGTCCGCTTCGTTTTCAAACAGATGGAAGTTGTAAAGGCCTTCGGAGATGATGTAGTCGACCGTTGCGCGTTCGTTAAGCGACGCCGCGGGATCCTGGAAGACCATCTGGATGTTCCTTATGACCTCGCGGTCAAGCGCACGCGGTATCTTGCCGGAGATCTTGACGCCCTTGTAGAGTATCTCGCCTGCGGCGCAGGGGTTGACGCGGATTATGGCGCGTCCGATCGTGGTCTTGCCAGAACCGGATTCGCCGACAAGGGAGAACGTTTCGCCCTTGTATATATCGAACGATGCGTTTTTGACCGCTCTGTTGAGCTTGTCGCCTTTTCCGAAGTTTATATCGACGTTGCGCAGAGACAGGATGACTTCACGTCCGGTGCTGTCGATGGGGCCGTGCTCCGGGAAGCTCGTAGTGCGTACCTGTTGTACCGTATTGTTAGTATCCACTGCTTTAACCTCCCTGAACGTTGAACGCCTTGACGAGCTTGCCGTAAGTATCCTTGATCGTGTCCGGCTTTTCGGTCGCCGGGGCTCTCGGATCGAGCAGCCACGTCTTTGCGTAGTGAGTATCCGTCACACGGAACATAGGCGGCTCCTTGAGCGTGTCTATCTTCAGACAGTACGGATTTCTCGGGGCGAACGGATCACCGACGATCTTGTTGTACAGCGACGGAGGCGTTCCCGTTATCGAATACAGCTTCGTGTTCTTCTGCGCGAGCTGAGGCAGCGAGGAAAGCAGCGCCCACGTATACGGATGACGCGGATCGTAGTATATCTCCTCCACGTTGCCGAGCTCTATCAGCTGACCGGCGTAAAGCACCGCTACGCGGTCGGCGACGTTTGCGACGACGCCGAGGTCATGCGTGATGAACACTATCGTGTAATTGAATTCCTTCTGCAGATCCTTTATGAGCTTCAGTATCTGAGCCTGGATCGTGACGTCGAGCGCCGTGGTGGGCTCGTCGCAGATGAGGATCTTAGGCTGGCAGGACAGCGCAATCGCTATGACTATACGCTGTCTCATACCGCCGGAATACTGGAACGGATAATCGTCGAATCTCTTCTCCGGGTTCGGGATGCCGACTTTCTTCATCAGTATGAGCGCGCGCTCTCTCGCTTCGATCTCCGAGCAGTCCTGATGCTTCAGGATGATCGAGGTGATCTGTTTGCCGATCGTCAGGATCGGGTTGAGCGACGTCATCGGGTCCTGGAAAACGGTCGCGATTTTCGCGCCGCGGATCTGGCTCCAGTCCTTCGAATAATTGATCTTTGCGAGGTTCAGGACCGCCCAGCCGTAAAGCTTTTCGTCGTCCTCACGCAGATATTTGACTCTGAACGCCACGCGGTCGAACAGCTCGTTGCGCGTCTCTTCGTTGTCGATGTCGACGCCTTCCTTCATGGCGCCCTTGAACACCTTCAAAAGCTTCATGACGAGCAGCAGACGCTTTGTGAGATTATAGCGTCCTATGGACAGATATATCTCTTTCGCTAAGATGTTGTTTCTCTGCAGTTTATTTTCCGGCACTTCCTTCGTTATCGCGGCGGAATACTCGCGCTTCAGATTGCTCATCGCGGAGTTGTACGAGGCGATATACTGGGAGTCGGAATCGACGGCTTTCTTGTGATCCGCCTTTATCGATTCGATCTCCGCTTTGAGGGCGGCTATCTTTTTATCGTATTCGGCGATCTGTACGGACGTTTCCTTTATCTTGTCGCGCTCTCTGCGCGGGTCGAACGTCTGCTTCAGGTTGAACAGGTCGGTGCGCTTGTATTCGAGATCGCCGAGCTTGCCGTCGTATTCCTCTTTCATTTCGGGCGACATGGTGCTTTTGGCGAGCTTCTCGTTTTTGAGTGCTTCCATCTGCATATAGATATCGGAGCCGTTTTCGACTTTGGAATACTTATTGAGCTTTTTCTCAATGAAATCGATCTCTTTTATAGCCAATTTGGTCTTGGCGACCTGCGTATCGGCGAGCTCGTCGTCGTTGAAGATGATGCTGCCTGCCGATATGAAGCCGTTGGAATCGAGCATGCCCGCGAACGTCTTGGTGAAAACGGATTTGCCGGAGCCGGACTCGCCGACTATGGCGATCGATTCGTTTTCATAGATGTCGAGCGAGATGCCGCGGATCGCGGTCAGGATCCTTGATCTGACGTGGAACTTGACCTCGAGATCTTTAATTGAAAGCAATACTTTCTTATCGTTTTCTGCCATGATCACACCTCTTTCCTTACATATGCGTCTTCGGGTCGGAAGCGTCACCTAAGTTCTGGCCGACAAGATAAAGTATGATCGCTATGATGGACGACACTATGATCGGGCTCCAGTATTCGAATCCCCATTCGGGAACGGCGAGGAACGCCTGCGTCTGGGTGATTATCTTACCGAGAGTCATATCGGAAATACCGAGTCCTATGTAGGACAGGAACACCTCGAAGGAGATGTACGCCGGTATCTCTGCCGCCGCGAGGGTGACTATGACTGACGTCATGAACGGAAGTATGTTCTTAATCGTGAGTCTGAGGATCGGCGTGCCGAGGCAGCGCGACGCGAGGTTGTATTCGCGGTCGCGGATGACTATGACCTGCGTACGGATGAAGTACGCGATGCCGAGCCAGCCGGTGACGGTAAGCGCGAAGACCAGCGTCCAGAAGCTGGGGCTCAGGATCTGGACGAGAACGCCGACGAT
>JAGDCE010000203.1 GCA_017958705.1 Clostridia bacterium | reverse complement strand
TGTATAAACTTTGCCGCGCCGAAAATGAAGACGCCCGCAAGCGGGCTAATGAAGAAATGAAGACGCTTCGCTAATGAAGAAATTCGAATTCAACGGTTTTCTTCAAGCGGGCGGCTTCGCTTCATTAGGCAACCAAGTTGCTGTCTTCATTAGGGCATAGCCCGTCTTCATTAGTGAGCGAAGCGAACGTCTTCATGATACCGGTTGAACACGAAAAATCAGTCTCATTTAGTTCTCAGTCTGCTTTTGTTAAGTGCGCACTTACTCTCAACTCGAACGCGAGGTGAAAAAAATCCTTATGACGGTCGGGCATTTTCCGGACGGATTTTTTTCTTTAAATCGCTCCGCGCTGAGCCGCCGCGATCCTGTCAAACGACGCGGCGTTGTTTTTCGTCTTCGCGAAGTTGATGATGAAGAATATCGCCGCCAGCGTATTGAAGATCACACAGAAAACCAGCATGCCGACCGAAGTGCAGCGCGTGCGGGCGATCGATACGTCCCTGTCGACCGTGCTCTGATAGTATTCCACTTTCTTTATCATGGCGAAGTTGATTATCGTCACGGGCAGAAGCACGATAAGACCTGAGACAAGGTAAGTGATACCCATCGCAATAAACATCTGGCCGGGCGGGTCGGTGAAAGAATCCGAGCCGGTTGACGCTGCGCCTATGGCAATAAATATTATCGACACGATAACAAACATTATCATGCTGATGAGTGCCATTATGGCGCCGAATTTCCAGCCGAAATGTTCCAGTCCGAGGAACTTTTTGAAGGTGCTGAGAACGTTTTTGTCCTGTTCTGTCGTTTCAATATCGTTGTAATTCATATTCTGCCTCCTTTTTGCGCCGCCTCGATCTTATCAAACGCCGCGGCGTTGTTTTTCGTTTTCACGAAGTTGATGATTATGAATATCATCGCGATCTGATTGAATATCGCGGAGAAAACTATCATGCCGACCGACGTGCAGCGTTTGCGCGCGATCGATACGTCTTTGTACATCGTGCCCTGATAATACTCGACTTTCTTCAGCAGAGTGAAGTTGAGTATGCTTGCCGGCAGATATGCGAGCAGACCGCATAGGATATAGATCACGCCGGCGACGACGAACGGCGCGCTTATGATGTACGGCGAATAACTGTAATAATCACGGTATGACAGCGTGTCGATCAGATCGTCGAAAATGTACGAACCGGACAGACCGGCGACTCCGCCTAAAACGATGTACATGACGCCGCAGAGCACGAATATTATCGCGCAGACGAGTAAGACTATCCCGGCGGCTTTCCATGCGATGTGCTCGTATTTCAGGAATCTCGCCATATTGGCAAGAGCGCTTTGCTCCGCGGTCTCGCCGGCGTACGCCTGAGGCCGCGGCTGCGGCAGATCCTGTGCGGCGCCGCATCCGTTGCAGTAAGCGGATCCGTCCGGGATCGGCTTTCCGCAGTATACGCAGTTTTTCATTTCGCTATCTCCTTGCTCATTATTTCGGCGGCGGACGAGGCGATAATGTCAAGTCCCTGCTTCAGCTCTTCTTCGGTTATCACGAGCGGCGGAAGGATCTTCAGCACAGTGTCGTTTCTGCCGGAGCGCTCTATGATCAGACCGTTTTCGAAGCATTTCTTCGAGATCTTGCCGGCAAGCGCGCCGGACGGATCAAGAGCCGTGAAGTCTATGCCGTATATAAGTCCGCGTCCGCGGTATTCTATGCGCGGATCGAGCGGAAGGATCTTTTCTTCAACGTATTTGACGAGGAATTTTTCGGTCTGCTTTACGTGTTCGAGCAGGTGATCGTTTTCGAGCACGTCAAGCGCCGCGTCGGCGGCGACGAAAGCGAGCTGGTTGCCGCGGAAAGTTCCGTTGTGCTCCGCGGGGCCCCAGATATCGAGCTCCGGTCTCATGAGCAGAAGCGCCATCGGCAGGCCTATGCCGCCGATCGACTTTGAAAGCGTCACCATGTCCGGCACAATGCCGGCTTTCTCAAATGAGAAGAATTCGCCGGTCCTGCCGCAGCCGATCTGGATATCGTCGACGATGAGAAGGATCCCGTGCTTGTAGCACAGCTCGCGCAGACGGCGCTGCCATTCGACGTCGACCGGGATGATGCCGCCCTCGGCCTGGACCGTCTCGACGACTATCGCCGCGGGGACTTCGGAGCCGGAATGGTCGTCCTCTATCACGTTTTCGATATATCCTATCGTGTCGAAGCTCTTGTTGAAGCCGTAGGGGAACGGCATGAACGTCACGCCGAGCAGAGGAGTGCCCGAAGCGGCTCTCGGATAAGCGTGGCTCGTCGCGGCGAGCGAACCGAGCGACATCCCGTGGAACGCCCCCTGGAACGCGAAGATCGTCTGCCTGCCTTTGACCTTTCTCGCCAGCTTGAACGCGGATTCAACGGCGTTCGTACCGGTCGGGGCGGGGAACATCACCTTGTAGTCGAGTCCTCTCGGCTTGAGGATCCTCTCCTGAAAGTCCGTAAGGAATTTACGCTTTGCGACGGTGCTCATGTCAAGCGCGTGCAGTATACCGCCGTGCTGCAGATATTCCGTCATTTTTCCTATTATATACGGGTTGTTGTGGCCGTAGTTCAGCGCGCCGGCGCCCGCGAAAAAGTCGAGATATTTGTTGCCGTCCTCGTCGTACATGAAGCAGCCTTCCGATCTGTCGAAGACCACCGGAAACGCTCTGCAATACGATCTGACCTCGGATTCAGTCTGTTCGAAAATTGACATCACTTAACCATCCTGTTTTATTATTTATGTGATTTTACACCATTTATCAGTATATCACAAACCGGTGGATTTTGCAAGTCTTTTTTGCAAATATTGACGCACGCGCCGCGATTTTTTGATCGAAATCGACCCGTCCCCGACGTCCGCGCGCATTTTTGTGATTTTTTGCCGAATCCGCTTGACAAACGTAAAAAAAAGTTATATAATTTGTATGCAATTTAAAATTGAAGGAGTATGCCTATGAAAAAGACCCTGTCAATTGTCCTCAGCATAGTCATGATCTTATCCGTGTTCTGCTTCACCGCTTCGGCGGAAGGCGAGGCGAAAGTGGTAACGGTCGTAATGGCTGATCAGGATTTCTCGGAAAGCATGGATATAGACGCCGGTAACGGAGTCACATTATCATTTGCAAAAGGTTCCGGTTCGTCCAAACCGGCATATATTGAACCGGAAGTAAGAATGTATTTGAACAACACGCTTACCGTGTCCGTTTCATCGGACGCCGGAAGTATAACCGGAATCGTTTTTACACTGAATTCCGGTAAATCTAACGTATTGAACGCAAATGCCGGTGAGTATGACAGCGGCGTTTGGTCCGGAGACAGTGCCTCGGTAACGTTTACCAATCCGACTTCGGGAAAAACCGGACAGGTTTGGATTTCAAAAATCGTCGTTCTTCTCAACGGCGCGTCTGAAGAGCCGCCCGTAACGTACGATACACCCGAAGAGATACTCGCAGCCGCTTACGGACTTGCAACGGGCGCGACTCTTGAGGGAGGACCGTATACGCTCAGCGGCGTAGTCACCGAGATCGTCACGGCTTACAGCAGCGATTACGGCAATATCACCGTCAATATGGTAGTAGACGATGTGACCGCGGAAAACAACACGATCCAGTGCTACCACCTGAAAGATGGGGAAGGGATAGAGGCAGCAGCGATACTTGCCGTCAACGACCATATCACGGTTACCGGAAATATCAAGAATTACAAAGGAACGGTCGAATTCGACGCCAACTGCACGATAGATGCTTACGAAGAAGGCGAGCATCAGGACGTCCCGATCTATACGACCCCCGAGGAGATCCTCGCGGCGGCTTACGAGCTTGAAGTTGGCTCGATGCTTTCCGAAGGATACAAATACACGCTTGAAGGCGTGATCACAACCGTAGACACCGCCTATAACGCAACGTACGGAAACATCACCGTTACCATCAAGGTCGACGACGTGACGGCTGCCGATAACACCATCAAATGTTTCCGCATGGTCAACGGCTCAGGCGTGGACGGTGTAGATAAAATCGCCGCGGGCGATCATATCAAAGTCACCGGCGTTATCAAAAACTATCAGGGTACGGTAGAGTTTGACGCCAACTGCACGCTTGACGAGTATACCAAAGCCGCGACCCCCACGTATGATACGGAAGAGGATATAGTCAACGCCCTTTATGAGCTCGATCCCAATACGTCTCTTGCCGGCGGTCCGTTCTCGCTTACCGGCGTGATCACAGCCGTGAATACTGAATACAGTGAGAAATACGGTAACGTCACGGTGACGATAGTCGTCGGTGAGCTGACCGACAAACCGGTACAGTGCTATCGCTTGAAAGACGGCGAAGATATCAACGGCGTCAGATATATCGGCGTCGGTGATGAGATAACCGTCGTCGGCGAACTGAAGCATTACCAGAGCAACGCCGGAGTGTCCACTTATGAATTCGATGCGAACTGTGAACTGACGGCATTCACTTTCAACAGTCCCAAGTTCATGCTCAAGCAGATTTCACTCGCCGGAGACATCGGTATGCACTTCTATATGGATCTGTCAATGCTGACCGAGCAGGAGCGCGAGGCTTCGTACGTGGAATTCACGATAGGCAAGAAGACCGCCACGGCGGAATTCGATCCCGGCAAGCTCAACTCCACGGAAGAGTATTACGGCTTTACCTGCCGCCTGAACGCGCTGCAGATCGGCGAGACAGTCGTCGCGACGTATCACTACGGCGA
>JAGDCE010000202.1 GCA_017958705.1 Clostridia bacterium | reverse complement strand
GCGGTGGGGGTTCCCGGATAGGGGGCGGGGGAACCCCCTTATGCGCGAAGCGCACCGTTCGTCCCGCAGTAGGGGTTCCCCACCGCGAACTGGAGAGCGGTGGGGGTTCCCGTAGCGACACCGACGTTATTCACTATCAACTCTAAGTTATTAACTGAAAAAAGCCGCCGCATGATGCGGCGGTTTTTTTCTGTCATTGTTCTTCCGGCGGCGCCTCGCGCTCCTCTTCGTGCGCGGGTTCCCGATCGGGCTCTTCAGGCGTGTCGGGCGTCACGGCCTCCGATTCCTCCGGCGGATCCTCGCAGAGCTCCGGGGCGGGGGCGGGTGTCGGGGACGCGTACGCGGCTCTGTACGCCGCGAGCTTTGCGCGGCGCCTCTTGTTATCTTTGCGTATATTCTTTACGATACCGAAGATCAGTATCGTCAGGCCTGCGACCGCGAGCACGGCGCCGATCCTGAAGCCCTGAGGCGTATACGACATTTCAATCGTATGCTCGCCCTCCGGCACTTCGAACGCGAGCAGCGCGCCGAACACCTTGTTGTTCGCCTTGTACGGCGTCTCGCCGTCGTCCTCCGTGACGTCGGCGTTCAGCTTTACGCGTTTGCCGTCGACCTTGACGGTCCAGCCCTTGTCGAACGGGATCGACGTATACATCATCGTATCGCCCTCCGCCATATTGACGACGGCGTTGATCTTCGTATCGGAGAACGAGGTTATCTGCGGCAGGCTCGCGGTGAGTTCGCCGTAGACCTCCTTGAACGTGTCGAGGTTGAAATAGTAAACGTATCCTGTATCCTTATAGTAATACAGGTTTCCGGCGGAATCCCTGATGCAGACCTCGAGCTTGACCTCGTCGCCGGCTTTGAATTCGCCGAGATAATACAGCGTGTGCGTTTCGTTTGTGAGATAGTTGAACGATCTCTTCGGTTCGGTCTCGCCGTCTTCATGCGTCGCCTGGACGCGGCAGAGCGTGTCGCGCGGATACTCCGACGGCAGCTGGAAGTAGACGGAGCCGTCCTTTTCGACGTTGAACGTGATCGTCAGCGTGCCGTTCGAGCCGGACTTCGAGTTCGCCCACTTTCTGTGGTTCTTGCTGACCGATGACTGCGTCAGCCCCTCCGAATCGAATCCCGAATCGCCTACGACGAGCGGCTCGTAGATCTGCACTTCCCTGCCGAGCATCGCCGAGATCATCGAATTCAGCACGTCGGGCGCCGAGAATTCACTTTCGATGTCGTAATCCTGTATATCGGACGAGACGCCGAACATGACCGGCAGCGCGTAGTTGTTTATATACGCGTAAAGCATGTTCTTGTCCGGGTCGTATTCCTCGTCGGAGACGTCCTCGTAAAGCTTCGTCGGGTCCATTTCGGACAGGTATAATTCATATTCGGGAGGCAGCTTGTCTTTATCCTGATCGAGCACGTATTTGATGCCGATCAGCGAGTCGTTTACGACGTTGCCGCCGACGTATCTCGACCAGTGGGATTTGGACGCGTAGCCCATTTTGAACAGCAGTCTGATTGACGACGCGTTAAGCGTCGACGTGGAGTTCGAGATGCCGCGGATGCGCAGCGTCATATTGTCGTTGACCTTGCGGTGTTTTATCTTCTCCATTCGATACAGCGAGCTGTCGCTCTCCTGGACCGACCGCGTGATGCCCGACCACCGCTCCATGAACGTGACGTAGCTTTCTCTCGTCGAGTAATAGACGTCCTCGTGCAGGCGGAACACGTCGTATATGCCGTTCAGCATCAGTTCGAGGCAGACGACGGCGAGCACCGCGCCCGTCGCGCCGCGCTTCTTGTGAGCCGCCGCCCACAGCACCGCGAGCAGGATCCCGAGCATTATGATCGAGAACCAGATCGTGTAAAACGTCTGTATGAACGTGAATTCCTTGTCCGACGCGCGCTTTATCGTGAAATCCGCGTCAGGCAGCGCCTGGACAATGACGATCAGCACCCCGATGACGCCGCCGCAGCCGAGCACGGCGCGGTAAAGCTTTGCGTCAAGGCACCGGAACGCCTCGTATGCGAATACGATCACTAGGAAACAGAACATATAACTGTAACGGTAGTTCAGCCAGTTTGGTTTTTGCAGACCGTGCCAGAACAGGTCTATCGTAGAGCCCGTGAAGGACAGGACCATCATCGCGAGGATGATCCCGCTCATGATCTTCTCGCGGCCTTTGACGTTCTTCGAGATAAAATATACCGGCAAAAGCGTCAGACAGATCAGGCCGCAGTAGATGAACGGCAGGCCGTTCGGGCGGACCGTGTCGTACGAGTTCGGCAGCATCTGCGTGAACAGCTTGATGAAGTCGAACCGCGCTTCGAACGCGTAAGACGGATTCTGGAACGTGTTCTTGCCGAACTGCAGCGAGAAGTACGTGGGCAGAAGTATCACCGACGCGATCATCGCGGCTACTATCGAATAGATCAGCCATTTATAAAACGCGTAGAAGAATTTCTCGAAATCCTTGAACGGATATTTGCTCAGGTAGTAATAGAAGAAATAAAGCGTCGAGAATATCGCCGTCATCCAGCCGATATAGAAGTTTGAGATGAAACACAGCGCCAGCGTCAGGCAGTACATGCTCGCCCGGCCGCGCCGGACGATGTTCTCGATTCCGAGACAGATCAGCGGCAGATATATCAGCGAGTCGATCCACATCGTGTTGTGCGCCTGCACCACGGCGTAGCTCGTCAGCGCGTAGCAGGTCGAGAAAATGACGACGTTTATGGGCTTCGACGGGCGGCTGTTGTGCAGATAAATACCGAACGTGAGCCCGCTCGCTCCGACCTTCAGCAGAGTCGACCACAGCAGGAATTCCGTTATTCCGTTTTCGGGGAAGAAGACGGACAGAAGCGCGAACGGCGACGCCACGTAATACGCGTAGATGCCGGAGAACTCGCCGCCGAGCGAGCGGAACCACGTGTAGAACGGGCTTCCGTTCCCCTGGAATATGTCGCGCATCGCCTCGAAGAAATATACGTACTGTCCGTTCAGGTCGAGCACGAGCACGGATTTCTCCGTGATCGGATAAACGCCCTTTATCATGAAGATCACCCACATGATGCAGAGCGGCAGGAAAAACGCTCCTATCAGATAGAAGCTCCTTCCGTTCACGAGCCGCCATACCGCCCGTGAAAACACTGTCTTGCCTTTTTCGTTTTTCAGTTGAGGTGCCGTCATAACAGTACGTCCTTTTCGATCTGTAATAAAATATCTATCATTTCCGCTTCAGTCTGCGCGTTGTTGAGTCTCCGCCTCTGCACGGCTGAGCCGTACATGCCTTTCGTATACCACGCCATGTGCTTCCGCGCTTCGCGCACGCCGACGCGCTCGCCCTTGTCCGCGACGATCATGCGCAGATGCTCCGCGGCGCATTCGAGCCGCTGTTCCCGCGTCGGATACGTGACCGGCAGACCTTCGAGCCCCGCGCGTATGCGCCCGAACACGAACGGATCGCCGAGCGCCGCGCGCCCTATCGCCAGCCCGTCCGCGCCTGTGATCCGCAGCGTCCGCTCTGCGCTTTCTGTATCGGTCACGTCGCCGTTGGCGATCACCGGTATCTTCACGGCGTTCTTTACCGCCGCGATCGAATACAGGTCGACCGTGCCCGGCGTATACATATCGGCGCGCGTCCTGCCGTGCACCGTGAGCGCCGAAGCGCCGGACTGCTCCGCCGCGCGCGCAAGCTCCACGCAGGTCTTGTGCCCGGAATCCCAGCCGGTGCGCATCTTCACCGTCACCGGCACGGGTGAGACCGAAACTACCGCCTCGATCAGACGCGCCGCAAGCGGGATATCGCGCATCAGCGCGGAACCGTCGCCGCCGCTGACGACCTTCTTCACGGGACAGCCCATGTTGATATCTATCGCGCACGGCTTTATTTCAGCCGCATCGCACAGCGCCTGCGCGGCGTACGCCATCATCGCGGGATCGTGCCCGAATATCTGCAGCGCGCACCGCCCCTCGCCTTCGCCGATCCGGGCGAGCGCGAACGTCTTTTTATCTTTATAATACACCGCGGCGGCGGAGATCATCTCCGTTGTGGCGCCGTCGGCGCCGTATCTGACGCAGAGCCGCCGCATGGCGGAATCGGCGGCGCCGGCCATCGGCGCCAGAAAAAGCTCCATATAAACACCCTGACGAGGCTTTGCCGCCTCTACACTTTCACATTTTCTATTCTACATTGGATTTATTAAAGCAAGGTTACGGTAATATTTAATAAAATTAAATTATTTGCCGACGCGCTCACGTATAAAAAAATGAAGAATTCACCGTTACGGCATTGACACGGCGGTCAATATATGATAAAATAAACTGAGATCATATAAAGGAGGATACCATGGCAGATACCGTATTCTGCCCGGTCTGCAACGCACAGACCTCGGCAAACAGCAAATTCTGCGAATTCTGCGGATCGCCTATGAATCAGGGCCCGGTCAACCCCACGGCGCCGGCCGGCGGCCCGAAAATAGAGGAATACAAGTGTCCCGCCTGCGGCTCACCGCTCGTCTTTTCGACCGACAGCGGAAAACTGAGATGCGGCGCCTGCGATAACGAGTACGAGATCGGCACTATACAGCAGTATCAGCAGAACAACACCGAAGCCGAATTCGACTGGGGTACGTATTCACAGTCTCTCGGCGGGACTTTACCGGAGATGACCGTGTACATATGCAAATCCTGCGGCGCGGAGATAGTCACCGACGGAACGACGGCGGCGACTCACTGCCCGTACTGCGACAACGAAGTCGTCATCACCGAAAAGCTGACCGGAGCGCTCCGCCCGAACGGGATCATACCGTTCAAGGTCGACAAGAAAGGCATCAAGGAGAAGATCAAACAGTTCTGCGAGGGCAAAAAGCTGCTCCCGAACAACTTCTTCACCGATCAGATGATAGACGAGGTCCAGGGCGTTTACGTCCCGGTCTGGCTGTTCGACGGCAAGCTCAGCGGAACGATGGGCTTCGACGGCGCCTCGACCTCGAGCTACACCGAAGGTTCGTACAGATACACCGAGACGAGGCATTATCTCGTAGAGTGCGACGGCGGTATGTCGTTTTCACGCGTGCCGGTCGACGGCTCCGCGAAGATGCCCGACGACCTGATGAACAGCATAGAGCCGTACGATTACTCGCAGGTCGTGCCGTTCGACGGACAGTATCTCTCCGGCTTTCTCGCCGACAGATACGACAAGGGTCCCGACGACAGCAT
>JAGDCE010000201.1 GCA_017958705.1 Clostridia bacterium | reverse complement strand
GTACGGGATAAGATCGCCGTCTGATCATTTCGGGCGGTAGGCGCAGATAAACGGGGCTTCGACGCGATTAACGGGCTCCTTTGTCGGCTGTTTTGAGTTTATGCGGGTGTCGGAGCCGTGGTCGTAGCGCAGGGCGTTGCCGCTTTTATCAACGTCCGACGCGAGCATGAACACGTGCTGCGGGGAACCGTTTTTATCCGGTCTGACGAATATGATGTCGCCCGCCTGCAATTCTTTAATTCTTGTGATTTTTTCAAACCCGTTTTTTTCACACCACAGGATGAGATTCGACACCACGCAGCCCTGAACGAGCGGCTGATCGGTATATCCCGCGCGATACAGGATCCAGTCGACGAGTCTGTCGCAGCTTGTGCGCAGCGGTCTGTGGTTTATACCGGGATTTGTACAGGAATCGCCGTATTTGAACCCGGTTTTGCGAGCGTATTCCGTGATATAATGACCTTCACGCAACAGATCGCACTGCAAAAGCGTATACGGCGTATATATGACGGCGCCGGTTTCGTCGGCTATGCGGTAACCGTACTTTTTCTGCTTATCGCAGGCGGCCTTCGCATCGTCAAGAGACTGATAAACTGAGCCCTTTATGTTGTCTTCCGGTTTATCGAGCCGGTCTTCGTAAAGACATACGTAATATCCTTTTTCAACGGTCTTTGGCGTCTCTTTTTCTTTATCGGCTTCTATGTAAGCCTCGGCCTCCGCACGATCCGCGCAGAACGCGGCGGACTGAAGAAGGAACGTATCGCCCTCTTCAACGTAATTTGTATAATCGAGACGGAATTTGTCGTTGAATGACGTTTTCCAGCCTTTTGTTTTTTTATCCGCTTCAAATATGAGATACTGCGTTTTGCGCTCTCCGAAAAACTCTGAATCGCCGCCGTAAACAGCTGTGATCGAATATCCCTCGCGCGCGTTTTTTATACTTCCAGTTGCGTAAAACATCTCAAACGCGCCGCCCCATTCCGCCTGAATCTTCAGAACTATGACTTTCTTATCCTCCGGCGTAAACGGTACGCAATTATTGCCGTCCCCCGAGGGATAACCCGCGGCTTTATACATACTGTTCACGCGGAAGTATATACCGGGGTCGCGCGACTGTTTGTTCGCGACAAAGAGCACGCCGTCCTCCGTCAGCTCGGGCGCCGCGCAGTTTCCGCGGGTAAACGCGGCGGAAAACAGCTCCTCATCAAACGAGGAAAAATCGATCCGGCACGGGTCGGCGATAAGATACGGCGAAGGCGCCTCCGCCTCTGTTATCATCTCCGTTATGATTTCAGTATCTGTCATTGAACTTTCCTCCTCCGTTCCGGTTTGTCTGTCTGAGCACGAAGCAAAGCAAACCGGAAGCAAAATAAGGCTTGCGATAAGCGCATGTATAAATTTTTTCATAAGCTTTGTTTTTTATGGCTTTCAAAATACGTGTGTTTTGTTTGATTGCTTTTTTACGCGAAAATAATGAATTTTTCAAGTGCCGGTAAAAAACGGACATGTCGGATCAGCTGTAATTCAATTTATCCCTGTTGTTTCATTCCGCAATTCTTCCCAGCACGCGTTTTATTTCTTCACGGTCTTTTACGCCGTTGAATTCAAGCGAGAACATACCGCGGTAGTTTATATCGTTCAACGTGTTTATCACACGGTCAAGCGGTATGATCCCCGTGCCTATTTCGGCGTCTCTGAAGCGAACCCCGCCGCGTGAAACATACAGCGGAGCGGTTGATTTTGTACCGTCGGCAATCTCATAGTCTTTAATATGTACGTGATATACGTTGTCTTTAAATTCCTTTATGAATTCCTCCGGCCCTTCATCAATAAAGATCGAATTTCCCGTGTCAGCGACAAAACCGATTTTTCCGCCGGTTTTTTCATACAGTCTCCGCATATTTGACACGCCGTTAAAGACAAAACCCTGATTTTCCGTTAAGACCCCGACGTTCAGCGAGCTTGCGTATCCGCAAACCTGATTTACCGCCGGAATACAGACGTCAAATCTTCTTCTGATTTCCGCGTCGGATATATCATGGCAAAGAAAATCCTTTGCTATCGTGTGGTGAAGATACTTTATACCGAGCGCGGCGCATATATCGACGTATTTCTTCAGCGTCTCTGCAACTTCGTCCGGGGATGCGGGAATATCCGAATTGACGGTAAGGCAGGGCACGTAAAGATCCTTTTCCTTTGCGGCGTTGAATAAGCGCGCGGCAACGTCAATATCGGGAGTTTTAAGTTCGCGGCAGAAATTCATAAGCTCGACGCCGCCGAGCCCTAACGTTCCCGCAAGCTCTATCGTATCAAGCATGGACGTGCTGTGAGGCAGAGGAGGAGTATAAAGACAAAGCCTTTTTTTATTCAACTTCGGCATAAGCACTTTTTACTGTTTTCCGGCGATCCGCCCTTTGAATTTCTTTATCTGTTCGCACAAAAGGTCGTAATAGAACGTACCGTGGATCTTTGACGGCTCCAAATCTTTTGATCCTTCGGGCGAAGGCTGCTCGCCTTTCGTCCATTCGTTCCATGAAACAAGGATCACCATACCGGCGCCCAGGTCGTTTGCGCGCTGGAACTGCTTTTTGAGCGTAAGTCCGTTCATTCTTTCGTATGCGGGAATGTAACCGTCATCACCTTCTTCGCCTTGCTTGCGGCTCGCGGCGGTACATGTGACACACTCCACGCGGTCGTTCAGCACGGAATACGTCTGTAGGCCTCTTTCCTCCCAGCTCCACCAGCCTTGAGTCGACATTTTTTTCTTGTTGTACAGACCCGACTGCTGACCGACGTAACCGGTGACCCAGCGGATCGTAAAGCGGTCGTCTTTCCATGACGGCTTTACGCCGTACTGATTCGGCGTCGCGCCGTAGCACATCAGGAGCGGTTTTCCCTCGTAGTTAAAGTACATATCGGGATATTTTTCCACGTACGAGGAATATATCTGGTCCACTTTCTTTTGGTGCTTGCCGTTTTTGACATTCTCCTGCCCTGAATGACCGGGACCTGCGAATATGCATATTTTGGGCGCGCCTTCTATTTGTGACCATATCTCAAAGAGCAGATCCGTCGCCTCTTCTATCATACGGAAATCGGACAACTGATCGCGCATCGAAGCGGGATCGTACGTCGTGTTGTTCGTCCAGTCTACGAAAATGAAGTCGATCCCGGCATCGCGCAAAAGCTGTGCGTGTTTTGCGATCATCTCCCGGTCGTCGGAGTAGTAATTCCCGTAAAGCGGGGTATCCCACGAGCTTTTGCCCCATGTGATTATTTTCGGACAGAGCCAGGTGGAATACGCCATACCCACAAGACGGTCCTCATACGGCGTTTGCTGATATACTCCCACACCCGTCTTTTCTATCTCAACGTCGTCGTAATTATAAACGACGTCACTGTAAAGCTTATATCTGTCGTTCATTTCCCGTTTTCTTTCCTCCGTAAGCGATGATTCCGACGCGGAAACGTATACGGCTGAATCCGCTTCCGTTACCGTGTATCCGAGCCAGCGGGCAAGATAATCCGCTGCTATGAGCAAAACTCCGTCGCGTAAGACAGCGGTCGGGCAGGCGTGTGTTTCTCCGTTTAACTCCACGGAAGCGCTTCCGGGCTTATAAGTCAGAGTCGCGTCGTCGCGGACGAGCGAAACGGCGCCGCCGTCATTGTGAACGGCACAGCTGAAGTCAAATAATGAGGCTGCCGTGACCGCGTCAAGATACGTCACGCCTTCAAACGTCGTTATCGGGTACTTTGCGCGAATCATCGTTTTGTCACAGAGAAGATAATCATACCCTTCGAGCAGCTCGGTCACCGTGTCGTCGGGCTCGTACGGCAGATATTTTCCGGTCTGCAGGCTCATTGATCTCGTTGACGAATTTGCGAAATGCGACATCGTGCGAACATAGCCGAGCGTGTCGCCGTGGGCGATGCGCTCAAGGTCCGGCGTGTGCGCGACCTCCGCGCCGTCGTTGTTGTAAAGCACGAGGTTTTCATCCGTAACGACCGCTCGTGCGACCTGCGTCTGCCCGACGCAGCAGATTATCTCCGTGCCGTCGTCTTTGATCGTCAGATCAAGCCCGTCCTTTGCGTCAAAATCAAAATTATCGCCGACAAGAGAAGTAAATCCGTTTTTGACCGTGGCGAAGACGGAGCCGCCCGAGAAAGTAAACCATATACCGCTGTCTATATACAAATGGTTGTTTCTCGTGATGCGCGCCCCGAACATTATGGTGCGGACGTTATTGACGGCGCCGCGGTTTATAACGGAAGCCGTCGCGGTATAGGGCTCCGTCAGAGTGTGTGAAAAGCCGACGCTGTTCCAGCCTTTATCTGTTATCGTCAGGCCGTTTTCATCCACCTTGTAATCCTCGTTTGACGTAAAAACGAGATTTGAATCGGCGCGGAGCGCGCTGTACTTGTATTTTGAAAAGTCATACTCAAAGGTTTTCCGCTCGTCGACTCCGTGCAGATACGCGGTCAGTCCGACGTCCTCGTATTCGGGTACCGTGACTTCGGGCTCCGTTACGGTTTCCGTATCCGTAACGGTTTCCGTCGTGCCTTCGTTACCGGTGTCTGTCTGAGTTTCGTTTCCCGTACAGGCGGCGGCGCAGGAGAGCATAACTACGGCAAGTATAACGCACAGTATTTTTTTCATTTTCTTTTTTGGCCGGACAGCAGGCGCACTCCTTTTTAATTTAATAAGCAGAGCGTTTTTTTGATCTTCATTTATGTTATATCACGGAAATGATGAATTTTTCAAGCGGTACGTATAAAACGGATACTCATATTTGATAATT
>JAGDCE010000200.1 GCA_017958705.1 Clostridia bacterium | reverse complement strand
CGGCGGCTGCGTATGGGAATTCACCGATCACAGCATGCGGACCGAAAAAGGCTTCACCTACGGCGGTGATTTCGGCGAGATCCCGCACGACGGCAATTTCTGCGTCGACGGACTCGTCTACCCCGACAGACGGCCGCACACGGGTCTGCTCGAGCTCAAACAGGCGATAATGCCGGTCGATATAACGGACAAAGGCGAGATACCCCGTACGGGCGGCACGAGACGATTCGAAATAAAGAACAAATACCGCTTCAAAAATCTGATCGACAATTTCAAGCTGAAAGCCGTCCAGGAGCATAACGGCAAAGCCGTAAAGGTCGAGATATACGACGAGCTCGATATCGGGCCGTTGTCGACGAATACGGTATATTTCATGCCGGAGAAATTCAAGGACGGTATAAATACCGTAACTTTCAGTCTCGTGTCAAAGACCGCGTCCGAATGGGCGCCGGCGGGATATGAATATGGTCATAAACAGTTCGTATACGGTCAGCTCGAGAAGGACGTGATGCCGGAGGCGCCGTATAAGGTACGCTGCCTGCAGACGGAATCGAATGTGATCGCTGAAGCCGGCGACGTGATGTATATCTTTAATAACGCCGACGGCTCGCTTGAACAGATCATATGTAACGGTAAAGCCGAGCTTGAAAAGCCCGTCAGCGTCGGTATCTGGCGAGCCCCGACGGACAACGACAGAAATATCCGAAACGAATGGCAGAGATACGGCTACGATATCGCAGGATCCGACTGTCACAAGGAGCCGGATATATTCGAGGACGACGGAAAAGTCGTGATCGGTTACAGCGTGTCGTTAGGCAGATTCAACGATCCGCCGATACTGCGTTATCTTGTGTCGTACACGGTATATGCGGACGGAACTCTTAAAGTCGAATACGACGCTTCCGTAAGGGAAGGCCTGCCGTTTCTGCCGAGGTTCGGGTGCGAATTCGCGCTGCCCGCGGAAACGGAGAACGTGCGGTATTTCGGTTACGGTCCTGTCGAATCGTACGCCGACAAGCGCCTTTTCGCAACGCTCGGAGAATACAGGTCAAAAGTGAAAGATCAGCACGAACCGTACGTGAGGCCGCAGGAAAACGGCAGCCATTACGGTACGAAGTGGGCGCAGGTGTTTTCAGTCGCGGGCGACGGTCTGACGTTTGCGGGAGATATGCACTTCTCCGCTTCGCCTTACAGCATAAAGCAGCTGACGGCAACGAGGCACGAATACGAGCTGAAACCGGACGGCTTGACTTACGTCAAAGTCGATTTCAAACAAAGCGGCATAGGCTCCAACTCCTGCGGTCCGGCGCTGGCAGAGGAATTCAGATTCAAAGAGACCGAATTCAGCTTCGCGTTCACGCTGAAGCCCGGCGTCGCCGCGGATATCGATCCGTTCGGATTCTGCAAGACGAAATACGAATAAACGAAAAAAAAGCGAGGGGGACCTCGCTTTTTTTCATACTATCTGGAAAATATAAAACTTAAGATAATCCGTCTCCGGCACGTTCCAGAGGATCGGGTGGTCGGGAGACTGCTGACGCGCTTCGATCTGGCGCAGCGACACGCCGGCATCCTCCGCCGCGCTATGCAGCATCTGACAGAACAGCGAATCGCGCATGAAATGCGAGCAGGAGCAGGTCGCGAGATATCCGCCGCGCGGCAGGAGCCTCATAGCTTTGAGATTTATCTCCTTATACCCTCTCATCGCGTCTTTTACCGTCGTCCTCGATTTCGTGAAAGCCGGCGGATCGAGGATGAT
>JAGDCE010000199.1 GCA_017958705.1 Clostridia bacterium | reverse complement strand
CGAAGATAACGATCCTGTTGTTCTCGGTATCCGCGACGTATATATAGTCGTCGGTCACGAAAACGCCCTTGCAGCCGTTCAGCGAGTCGTTGATGCCGTTTGAGTTTACAAACGACGAAAGAGCGAATCTGAATTTGAGATTGCTGTCAAGGCAGTAAATCTTGCTCGCGCCCTGGTCGGCAATATATACGTTGCCCTTCGGGTCGGTGACAAGATCGGTCGGTGTGTTGAGAGCGGCGGGAAGCCCCAGAGCGACGTAATCGAGCTGACGGTTCGGAACATACGCGTCGGGCGACGCGAGCATCTGTCCGTCTATCGAATACGTGTAGGTCTGATAAGAGGTACCTGCGGACGCCGCAAGCGGTAAAAGCATGACGGCAAGCAGTATGACCGCGCTCAGCTTGAATGCTTTAGCTTTCATTTTACCTCCTTAATCCTTCATTCCGGACGAGCCCATTGTCTCGACTATCTTCGCCTGGTTGACGACGAAGAAGATAATGGGCACGCTCATCATTACGACCGAGCCGGCCGACGACGCGCCGACCGAAACGGTACTGATATTGCTTATCGCAACGTTGAAGGTCTTGAGCTGCTCCGACCAGACGTAGCCCGACGCGCCGCCGTTCCAGGTGGACTGGAACGTCGTGACGAGCAGCGTCAGCCAGGCTGGTTTGACAAGCGGCATGACTATCTGCCAGTATATCCTGAGCTCGCTCGCTCCGTCGATCCTCGCGGCCTCGATCATTTCATCCGAAACGTTCGAGTCTATGAACTGCTTCATAAGGTACAGACCGAGCGTCGAGCCCCATACCGGCACGATGGATATCCAGTAGGTATTGAGCCAGCCGAGCCAGACGAAGATGAAGAAGTTTGTGATACCCGCTATCGTGGAGCTGATCATGAGCGAATAGCGGATCATGTTGAACAGGAAGTTCGCGCCGGGGAACCTGATCTTCGACAGGGCGTAGGCCGTGAGAGATCCGAGAACGAGGCACCCGAAGGTACCGCCGACCGAGATGATTATCGTATTGAAGAAATATCTCGATACCGGGACCCACGTGCTGTTCATGTTTGAGAACAGGTCTATGAAATTCTGCGGCGTCGGCTTCATTACGTAAAGCAGCGGCGGGGTGATATTGCGCTCGCCGAGCGGTTTCAGCGCCGTGATGATCAGGTACCAAAGCGGCAGGAACATCACGATGCCGAGCAGGAAGAGCATTATGAATATCGCGGTATCGCCGCCCTTCGAGCGGTTGAGCACGACGCGGTGATTGGAAACTCTGAGTCTTCTTGCCATGTCACTGCCCTACCTTCGAAAGGAATTTCTGAACCAGCATATTCGCGATCATCATTATCGCGAACAGCACGACGGCTATCGCCGAGGCGTAACCGTATTCGAAACGCGTCGACATATATTCGCCGAGGTGATGCTGCAGAGTCCACGCGACGTAGTCCGTTGACGGACGTCCGCAGAGCGTATCGACGACGGCTCCGAATCCGAACGAACCGGTTATCGCGAGAACGGCGCCGAACATCAGTATGTTTTTCATCTGCGGGAGGGTTATATACCACGCCTCCTGCCAGCGGTTCTTTACCCCGTCTATCGCGCCCGCCTCATAGAGAGAACGGTCGACGCCCTGAAGACCGGCGATATTCGAGAGGAATCCGGTCCCGAGCGAGGTCCACAAGGCGACGGCTATACAAAGCGGAACTATGTACGCCGTGTTCCTGAAAAACGCGATAGGCGAGTCGATCAGACCCATTTTAAGCAGCCAGCCGTTTACGTAGCCGTAAATATCGGACTGGAAGAACACGCCCCAGATCGTGTAGGCCGTACCGGATATGGACGGTGCGTAGAAAACGATCGTGATGAGCGCCCTGAGCCGCGGCTGAAGCTCGTTTATGAACCACGCGATGATGAACGACAGGATAAACGAGGCCGGGCCGGTCGTGACGGCGAACATCATGGTGTTCGCGAAAGCCGTCACGAAAAGATCGTCTGCGAGGAAAAGCTGAATGTAATTGCTGAGGCCCTTCCACTCCGGCCATTCAAGCATATTGAACGAAGTGAAGCTCAGCGCTATGGAAATGACGACCGGTACGACCGTGAACGCGATGAAGATCACGGTGAACGGAAGGACCATGAGATAACCCTGCCAGGTGCGCTTCATCTGTATCCTGATGTAGCGCGCTTTTGTCATCGGCGCTCCGCCGTATCCGTAGCCGTGTTCGTTAAGAGACTGTTTTTTTGCCATTTTTTCTCCCTCCGATCACTTCCACGAGATGGGCTCGGAAATATACCTGCCCTTGACGTATTCGCCTGTTGTAAGATCGTAATAATCCATCTTGAAATCGTCCCTTTTGCGGGAAAGTTCCTTATTTATAAGAAGCATCCTGTCGAGGACTTCGTCAGACGGGTCGGAAGCCTGTCCGTAAGCTCTGAAGAACGCAGCGTCGACGTACGTCGGGATGATGTAATTGCCGGGGATCTCTCTTATTCCGGCTATCTGCGAGAACTGCTCGCTTATCGCCGCGTATTCCTTTGTGGTCCACGCCTGTCCGAGAAGCGCGGATACCGTAGCGGTGTTATACTTTGTCGTCGGGTTGGCGTTCACCGCGAGAGTTTCCTTCGCCATACGCTTCTGCTGTTCCGGAGAGACCTCCCACTTGAGGTATTTCCACGAAGCGCCGGTGTTCGATCCTCTCGGGAGAATGTACGACGTCATAGTCACGGTCGAGGTGTGGTTGATCGTCCCGTCCTCCCGCTCGAATCCGAGCAGAGGAGCCATCTCCCAGAGCCCACGGATATCGTAGTACGACATCAGCAGGTTGTACGACGTTATCGCGCTGCCGAAGAATATCGGCATCTCGCCTGTACGGAAACGGGTTATGTCGTAAGACACCTGGCTCTTGTACAGCGAGAACAGCTCGGTGTACGACTCGAACGCGTCGAGCGCGACGTTTTCGTCAAGCGCGACCGAGTAGCCGCCGTCGTTGAACACCTCTCCGCCCATCTGATACAGGAACTGTTTGAGTCCGATATATCCGCCGACGCTGACGCCCGTACCCGCCTGGGTGCCCATCATTCCGATTATCATATCGGAATTCAGCAGCGCGGGAAGGATCGCGTACAGGTCCTCCCAGGTCTTCGGGACCTTAAGTCCCATACTGTCGAACACGTCGGCGCGGTAGAACATCATATAGAAGTCCGCGGTGTGAGGCAGGCCGTAGGTGTGCGGCACTCCGTGCGAATCGTACATCTGAAGCGGCTTGATCTCTTCCTCGGAGAACCAGGACATGACTTCGTCAAATCCCTCGAAATCCTCCATCGGATACACGGCGTTACGGAGTCCCCAGGTGATTGTATCCACCGAGGTCATGTTCGCGACGTCGGGCCCGATTCCGGCGAGTATCGCCTCGGTAAGACCCGTCGTGATGACCTTCATCTTTACCGTCACTCCGTATTCCGGGGTGAAATACTTATCTACGAGATTACGCTTGATCAGCGCGTCCTCACGGCCGAGCGCGGACGTGATCCAGAGATTTACCGTGTCTTCTTTTGAATATTCGATCTCCGACGCGAAATCGACCGTCGTGTAATCCATGAAGAACGAGCCGAAGAACGCCCTGATTTCAAATCCTATGGACTTAAAGAAATTCGCTTTGTCCTTGGGAAGCGGATCGTTCTGCCCCTGAATCGTGAAATAGTCTATTTTGCAGGGCTGTTTCAGGGCGGCGTACAGCCAGTTTGAAAGCGCGATTATGTAGTTCTTGAAGGTTACGAAGTTCGGAGCGATCTTGTATTCGTCGTCCCCCATCGTCTCAAGAAGAAGCGCGATGGTGTCAAGCGTCGCGACCTGATCGCCGAGCTCTCCCGTTACGGCCTCAAGCTCGTCCGAGATTTCGTAAAGATCGATCGCCGCCGACCTTATCGTATTGACGGCTCCGGGGACCAGTCGGTTGAAACCGTAGTCGCGGTAAGTGTCGGGCGTCGGACCGGTGAGCTGAAGAATCGTCGTATAAGCCTCGTTGAGGTCCTCGATTATGCGCTCTATGCGATAAACGTATTCCGTCATCTCGCCGAGCACGGCCTCGAACGTAATTTCGTTTTTACCGGCTTCAAGATAAAACAGAAGATTGTTCTCCCCGTCCGTCGCGATGGAGGATTGCCACGACGGATTGTACTTGAAGCGGATCATCCCGGCTTCCTTGAACTGCTGAGCGCCGTTCACAAGAATGCGGCGGGAGGTGAACATTCCGATAAGATCGTTCTGACGGAAGCGGATCGCTATCGTGTAAAGCCCGGCCTCGGGGACGGTGACGGTATATTTCATCCACTCGTTTACCGTCGTGCTGTTCACTATGTTGTTTCTGATCTTCTGCGGATCCTGAGGCTCCGTGAGCGCCGATGTACGGTCGTTTGTCGGGAACAGGCAGGCGTTTGAAACGAGATCCGGGTTTTCCGCCTGGACCTTTATCACGCCGTCTCCCATTTTATCTATGACCTTGACTCCCTTCGCCTGCATAGAAGCGAGAAAATCGCTGAACGACGGCTCTGCTTCGTACTTGTAGAACTCGATTTTCGAGATCACGATACCTTCGCGCGACGCGTCGAAACTCACGACGTGCTCTCCCTTGCTCAGGAAGAACTCGAAGGGGCTCATGGTATAACCGAGCCAGTCACGGAGATAGTAAGTCTGCCACGTCGGCGCCTCTCCTCTTATCGGACGGACGTCGTTGCCCATAGCGTCCTTGCGGAAATTGACCGTGCCGTCATCGTTGACAGATACGTCCTGATAGACCCAGTT
>JAGDCE010000198.1 GCA_017958705.1 Clostridia bacterium | reverse complement strand
TCAGACCGTAATCCCGGAAGGTCATACCGCCGCCGAAGTTGGGATAGACGTGTACCGCCACGGGGGACGAAGTTCCGAGATCGAACGTGTGGGAGACCTTTGCGCCTTCGGTATTGAGATCGTTCCGGTTAGTGCTCCAGTGGTGCTCCGCTCCGGCGGAATCGACGAGGATGACGGGAATGATATCGTTGTTCCATCCGGAAACGTCATTCGTGCATTCGAGCTCGAGTTTGACCGTGACCTTCAAGTCGTCCGGAGTCTCGTCGAAGATCTTGAAGACCGCGCGGACGGTATAGCTTTTATCTATGCTGCCCGTAAGCGTGATCGTTTCTTCAGTATATATCTCTACCGCCGCGGCGGGGTGTTCGTATTTTGAGCCGTTGAAGCCGGTCCACTCGCTGTTCTTGGAGGTCTTGACCTCAAAATGATCGAAAACACAGCCCGCGGCGGGCTTTGCGGTCAGCGTGACCGCCTCTCCGGGCTTATATAGACCCGCGCCCTCGATACTGCCGTATCCGCGCTCACATTCCGCCGTGACGCGGAATTCGCCGTTCGTAAAACCGTCTCCGCTTTTACTTACCGCAGAAGAACCGAAGGCAGGAAGCGGATCCGATCCGATATTCTGCGAAAAAGGAGCCGTGATCCCGTAGGAGTCGTATGTGACAGGGTCATAGTTCAGATAGAAGCAGATCTCACCGGAAAGGATCTGACCCGACGAGATCCACTCCGCGCGTTCGCCGGCTTTTCCGCTGAGATTTTGTGCGGACCCTGTCAGCGCGTAGCACCACGGAGTGTCTGACTTCGCGTTGCCGCTGATAGCTCCGACCTGATCGTCGCCGGTAACGACGCCGGTATTGAGGCATTTTATGGGTCTGCCTTCGCCGCAGATGCCGCCGATCTGATCATCGCCGTAAACTCTGCCATCGTTGATACAGCATATGACCATCCAGTCGGAAGCCATCCTGCCGACGATGCCGCCGACGTAATCGTTGTCGTTTGTGCATACGGTGCCGTCGTTGTAGCATCCAAAGATGATACCGCTGCCGTTCATCCTGCCGACGATGCCGCCGTTATATTTGGTGTGCGTACCGCCGCTGACCGTGCCGTGGTTGGCGCAGAATTCGAAGAAGCCGGAACCGCTCTCCCCGGCGATGCCGCCGCCGCAGTCCCAGTTGTGGTTGAGCGTGGCGTTGTTGACCGAGTAGCGTATCGTACCGTCGCTGTACCCCGCGATGCCGCCTCTTTGCGAATCATAGTCGGTGGAATTGACGGTGGCGTTCTGCGTGCAGTGATCCACAAAGCCGCCGTATGCGACGGCGCCGCAGATACCGCCCTCTCTGACGTCGGAGCAGTTATTGATGGTGACTTCGCTGTAGACATTGCAAAGATGCCCGGACTGAAGGATCCCGACGATCCCGCCGACGTGATCATCGCCGCTCACGGTGCCTTTCACCGCAAGATTGCAGATCGTCCCGCCAGCCACCATTCCGAACAGCCCGCGATAGTCGTCGGAACCCGTGCATGACAGACCGACGATCGCGTGATTGTGACCGTTGAAACTTCCTCTGAACCAGTGACCGTTTGTTCCGATGGGGGTCCACCCGTTGCCGGCGAGGTTGATGTCCCGCGTCAGGTGGATCGTCTTGCCAGCCATTTCATATCCGTTTGCGACGAACGAGACAAGCCCGTACAGGTCCGCCGCGGTGTTGATATAAAGATCTCTTTCGTTGGAGTGTTTATAATACCAATCGTAGGACAGGGTGCCGTCCCAGACGGACCAGTCCGATCCGTTGCAATCCTGACGGGAGGAACCCCAGTCGGACATCGGCTCGACGGTGGAAGTATGGACAAAGCGGAAGCGCTGATTGGGCCTGCCGTGCTGCGTGCCCAGCGCGATCAGAGCACCGTCGTTCCACGTGTCGCCCCACACGTCCCAGACGAAAGAATCGTTCAGCTTCGAGTGGATGCAATAGGTGCCGTCGCCCATACTCTCAAGTCTCCAAAGCTGATTGTCGCCGCCGTTATAGTCAAAGGTTTGGAGGCGGCTGCCGCTTTCTGCTTTGGCGCCGGGGACGCCGATGACCTTGCCGTTCGCTTTGCTCTTTATATAATAGGAATCACCGGCCTTGACAAGCGTCCATATCTGATTGTCTCTGCGGTGCGTCCTCCAAAGATGTATTTCCGTTCCGCCGTCGTCCACACAGCTGCTTCCCGCGTTGCACGGGACGATGGCGTATTCCTCGCCGACGCCCCAGCGGGCGAAGTCGTCGAGTCCATAAGCGGCTTCGGCTGCGCTTTGCGCTGCTTTCCCGTCATCCTCCGTAAATACGGTGAACGGCAGGCAAAGAAGAGTGAGGATCAGCGCAGTGAAGAACGCGAATATTCGTTTTTTCATACCGTCACCTTGCTTTCTTTTGTTTTTGCGGATGCTTTTTAGGGGCCGCGGAAGCTTTCTTCCCGGAGCGTTTTTTGTAGATTACAAACGCAGCCGCGCCGAGGATCACAACGCCGCCGGCGATCAGCGCGATACCGGTTTTGCCGCTGAAAACCGACGCCTGGAATTTATTCACGCGGTCGCTGCGCTGCGTACGCTCGACGAAGGAAAAATTCCACGGGTCGCGCATCCCCGTGATGCGGCCGACGGACTCGGGAAGTCCGTCGCGGGGCGTGAGCATCGTGAGATTGATATATTTTGCATTTTCAAGAGAAGGATCCGCCACCGGTTTATCGGGCGCCGGCTCAGTCTGAACGGGGAGTTCCGAAGGAGTTTCGGCAGGCTGATCGGGCATTTCCGAAGGAGTCCCAGCAGGCTGATCGGACGTTTCCGAAGTTTGGGCTGGCGCCTGCTCATCCTTTCCGGGCTCCGTGACCGCGGGAGGGATTTCGGAGGTATTCTGCCGGACCGGTTCAACGGCGGCAGAACGGGCATACTCGTCCAGATACCGCACGGGGATCTTGGGACAAAAGGTCTGTGCTTCCCAAAGCGTCATATACAGATCCTCGTTCATACAGTAAGTGTAAGCGGTCGTCGTACCCGGAGAGAAGAAATAGGAGTTCGCCCACATACCGAACAGGAAGTTCTGGGTCTGCTCCGGCTTTTCCGCGTAGATCATGGAGATGGGGTTCCCCGCGGCGCTGTCTTTCGTCATATAGAGATAATAAGGTTCTTCCGCGCTGACGGGCGTACTGGACACCCGGATATACTGCGCGCCGGAGATACTGATCGCCGCGGCGGTGACGGTGTTCTTGCTGCCCGATGCAGGATCGACGACCTGCGCCTCTTCCAGCGAGCGTACCGTCTGCTCGGCAACGGCGGCAATGTTCGTTATCGCGCTTTTGGGATCAGCCGTGCGGTCATAAGCTATTATCGTGTACGTATCCGTCGAGCTGTCGATATCGCCCTCGACATAGTAGTTGAATCCGCGCTCGCACGCGGTGTATACGGCGTTCCACTTATCCGTATCGGTGACGACACCGATCTCGCTGATATAAGGACGTACGAGACCGTCGCGTATTTGAGCAAGATAGACTACGCCGGAGTTCTCCGCGTTTTCAAGATCCGCGGGCGCGCCGCTCGGCGTACGAACGATCTCGGCTCCGTCGTTGGTGATGGGGTAAAGCACGTCTCCGCTTTCGGAGTCGCCGCGGATAACGTCCAGACCGACAAGCGGCGCGCCTGCGCGCTCGTCTCTTGTCGCGTAAAGACAGCCGCCGCTGCCTTCGATCCCCTCGTCAACGTCGATGTGGCTGACGCAGGTGTAAACGATCCCTCTCGAGTCGGTCAGCGTGTTTCCGACGTCGGGAGAGGCGATCACGTTCGTGATAGGCGCGCCGGTGTTCTGCTTGAATGCGAGATACACCTGGGCGGCGGGGTCGGGCGTCACGTTGAGCCCGACCAGCATAACGGACCAGCCGTCCTCCTCGAGAGTTGCGACGGCGTCCGATCCTGCTTCCATACGGAGCTCCGTAATAAAGCGTGTGTTTGCGGCGTTGACCGGCAGCGTCATGGGTGTTATGAGCGTTGCCAGGATAAGTACCGTTAAGAGTACGTAGGTCAGACGCCGGAATCCGGAATATTTTTTCATAAAATACGTCAATACAAAATATCGCTCACAAAGCGCGGCACCGCCGGCTTTGCGCGTCTGTATCTATCCTTTCACAGTTATTTTCAGACTTGACCCGCTTATTGCTTTACGGCTTTTGAAGACTTTGACTTTTTGCCGACCGTAAGGAGCAGGACGGGGATGTAAGTCACGATCGGCAGCAGGATGCCGACGTATTGGTATTTCGACTGAACGAGCAGGTTGTATGTGGCGTGATAGATGATCGCGGAGCTGAGCAGCGCGAAAGTACCGCAGTAGAACAGCTTGCGGCGTTTTTTGACATAGGATACGCCCCAGCCGACCATTACGGTGCAGATACCGTGAACAAGACCCGATCCGAATCCGCGTACCAGCGCCCAGAATATCGTGACGTTCTCCACGTTCTGGGTGAGGATAACGACGTTTTCAAGAAGAGCGAAGCCG
>JAGDCE010000197.1 GCA_017958705.1 Clostridia bacterium | reverse complement strand
TCGAGCTCATAGACGAGCTGTACGAAACGGGAAAGATCACTGAAAAAAGGACGGTCGGAGATTATCTGGGATATTCGGCGATCGCATCCGTGGTCGGGCTTGTCGCCGGACTGATAAATCAGGGCAAGGAAAAAGCCAAGATGAGGTCCGTGGCGTACGCGACTTACGCTAACGACTATATCGTGCAGAACAGCTTTGCGTTAAAAGATCTGCGCGAAGCGTTCCTGTACAAGAACGTCACGAGGACGTTTATCTCGTCCGACAGCGACAGGGGCGGCGGAGGCGGCGGATCGTCTCACAGCGGCATGCATTCTTCGGGCGGAGGCGGCGGTTCCTTCTCCGGCGGCAGCTCGAGATTTTAAGCGTATGATCCTCCGTGTGATGACGTTCAATATCCAGCACTGTCTCGATTACGTGAACAGACGGATAGATTACGAGCTTTTCGCAAAGACCATAGCGGAGTCGGGCGCCGATATCGTCGGGCTCAACGAGGTCCGCGGTCAGAGCGAAACGAAGGGCTACGACGCGCAGGCGAGGATACTCGCCGAAGGCGCCGGGTACAAGTATCACTATTTCGCGAAGGCGATAGATTTCAACGGCCGCGACCCGTACGGCAACGCGATACTGTCTAAATATCCGATCGTATCTGCGCAGACCGTTATGATACCGGACCCGGAGCCGAGAAAATATCTCGGATATTACGAGACGAGATGCGTCGGCAAGGTAAAGATCGACGTGAACGGTACAAAGCTTACCGTGCTCGCCGTACATTTCGGACTCAACCGCGACGAGCATGAAAACGCGCGCGACACGGTGCTCTCGGCGCTGGAGGAAAACCGCTGCGTGCTCATGGGCGACATGAACGTGACGCCCGCGTCGCCGATCCTGACGCCGATACGCCGGCGTATGAAGGATACCGCGGATATGCTCTGCGACGGAAAATACACGTTCCCGTCCGACCGGCCGAAAAAGAAGATCGACTACGTCTTCGTTTCGCCGGATATCGAGGTGCTGTCGGCCAAAGTGCCGAAGCTCATCGTCTCCGATCACCGGCCGCACACCGCGGATATAAGACTGTAAACACAAAAAGGCCGGAGAAGGCGTCTTCTCCGGCTTTTTCAGGAGAGATATGGTAAAGAAAGTCAAAGTTTCGATCAATTCAACGCAGAGGCTGACGCTGAGCCTGCCCGAGGACGACCCGCTGCCGGACGACGGGGCGATCACCACGTCCGTGGAAAGCGAGGGCGAGCTCGTATACGAGGACGGCGTCTTCAGCATCAGCTACCCGGAGACGGAGATCACGGGACTCGACGGCTGCATAACGTCGCTGTCGTTTTCGGACCGCACGCCGGGGCGCGTATCGATATACAGAGCGGGTCCGATCAGGACGGCGCTGATGTTCGGCGAGGGGCAGAGATATATATCCGTCTACGACACCGGCTTCGGCAGCTTCGAGGTCAGCATCGTGACGCTCTGCTGTGAAAACGGGATCGACGAGAACGGCGGCACGCTCCGCGTGTCGTATCTCGTTGAAATAAAAGGCTCCGAGGCCGAGCGCACGGAGCTTACGGTAAACGTGAGGTGCATCGAATGAAAAACATGAGTATCAGACTCGTCGTAAAAGACGAAGGCTATGACGTTTACGCGCCGATGGAGGGTCAGACCTGGGGCTACCGCTACGGCCCGTCGATAATGGTCTACGACGACCGCCGCGCGGACGCTTGGTTCGCCTCGCCCGGCGCGCTGGGCGAAGCCGACTGGTTCACGTACCGCCACACCGAGGACGGCGGAAAAACGTGGTCCGATGAGGTGGTCGTGCTGACGCCGACCGCCGATTCGATGGACCTTTTCTCCGTCTGCGACCCGGCGGTCATAAAATTCGGCGGATATTACTATATCGGTTATACTTCGACGATATTCACGGAGGGCGGCGGAGTCTGCAACAACGGTTTCGTCGCGCGAAGCAAAAACCCGGACGGGCCGTTTGAAAAATGGACAGGCGACGGCTGGGGCGAGCAGAGGTCAACGGAGGACGGCGAGCTGCGTTGGATGGGCAAGCCCGCGCCGGTGATATACTTCGACGGCGACAGCGCCGCTTGGGGCGAGGGTGAGTTCTCTTTCGTGCTCGTCAACGACGTTCTGTATATTTATTACACAAAAACCTCGGTACGCGAGGACGGCAAACGGTATTCGCGCACGATGGTTGCGACCGCGGACGCAACAGACCCCGACTGGCCGGCGAATATCAGGCAGAGAGGCGTCGCCGCGGAGCGTACAAGCACCGGCAACGACTCCTTCGACGTCGTTTACAGCGACGAATTCGGAAAATTCATAGCGATCTCAACGGATAAGCGGTTCACCGCCGACAGTATGCTCGCGATATACGAATCGGACAACGGGCTGCGCTTCAGACGGTGCAACGAGCTGCGCGAAAAGCTCGGTTATATGTGCCACAACAGCGGTATCGCCGGCGACGAGCATCATCACGTCAAAAAAGGCGATCTGCATCTGCTCGGTTACGCCTACGGTAATAAATGGGGTTTCTGGGGAACGCGGTTCCACGAGTATTCGATAAAGAAAAGCAACGCGTTTTATTCGGAGACGGATAAAAAGAGCGAGGAGAGGCCGGTCGTGCCGAAGCCGAGGAAGGCGCTGCACAGCATAACGGTCATGCCGAAAACGATGCCGCCGCGGTATTACAGACTGCGCGAGGGCGAGTGCGTAGACGTACAGATCGTAAGCTTCGATTCCACGTACATCGCGTCGCCGTCAGGCCCCGTCAGATTCGGCAATTACGACGGCTCTGTCGTAAAGATCGACGGCCTTACCGTCACCGGCCTGCATACCGGTTATACGTTCGCCGACGTGACGGCTGAGGACGGAAGATCGGCCGAAGTGCTGTTCTACGTATATCCCGCCGGATTCGATTTCTCGGAAGAGGGAAAATACCCGGTCAGCGTACAGCCCGTAAAGGACGAATACAGGATCGGGCTTGAAGAATACGAGAGGAAACAGCTCCGCGTGATCGTACAGTATTCGAACGGCACGTGGGCGGAGACCGGAAAAGCCTCCGACGGGGTTGCGTTCTCCGGATATAACGAGGAGCTGATCTCCGTCAGCGAAAACGGCATGATCACAACGAAAGGGCAGACCGGCAATACGCGCGTGACCGTATCCGTCGGCGATCTTTCGGTAACGTATAAAATAAAGATCAGCAAACGCCCCTGACGACGGAAATGAAAAAGCCGACGCATATGCGAGGTACTCTTAAGGACAGTTAATGAAAACCGGCTGAGTAAGGAACAAAATCCTTATTTCAGCCGGTATTTTTGTCGCATATCTCTGCAAGCAGGACGTTTGTGTGCCAAACGTCAAAGAAACAGTT
>JAGDCE010000196.1 GCA_017958705.1 Clostridia bacterium | reverse complement strand
GGTGATACCGAAAGAGATAAGGAAAACGATGAGGATCAGAGAGGGCGACCCGCTCGAGATCTTCACGGAAAAGGACGGAGAGGTCATTTTCAAAAAATATTCGCCGGTCGGCGAGATCGGCGGGATAGCGACAGACTGCGCGGAGTCGCTCCACAAGGCGGCCGACGTGTCGGTCATCGTCTGCGACAGGGATACGGTCGTCGCGTCGTCCGGCGTGCCGAAGAGGGAATACAACGACAGGCCGATAACGGCGCAGCTTGAGAAGCTGTGTGAGAGCCGGTCCGCTTATACGCACGGCGGGGAAAAGCTGTATCCGGTCGACGGGTGCAGCAGATACGTCTCATGCGCCGCGCCGATAGTCTGCGACGGCGACGTTATCGGCGTTGTCGCGTCGCTGTCGGACAACGACGGAAAGACGGCGCCGGACGACGTCCGCCTGATCAATACGGCGGCGAATTTCATAGCGTCGCAGATAAGCTGAAAAGAGGGGAGCGGGGAATGAAATCCTCCCTGACGGTCGGATGAAATCGGCTTGGCCAATGAAATCACCTGCGGTGATGAAATCCGTCTTGCGACGGGTTAAGGTGTCCCTGCGGGACATTCGGTGCGCTTCGCGCCTTGGGGGTTCCCCCACCCCCCCTCTCCGTGAACCCCCGCCGCTCTCCAGTTCGCGGCGGGGAACCGGGGGTTTGGGGGTAATGGAGGGGTGGGGACCCCCAAAGAATGTCGCGCAAGCGACTCCTTAATGCCCGCGGGCAATTCACGCCGCAGGCAATTCATTTGCGTCAGCACAATTCACGCGCCGTAAGGCACAATTCATTTATATATGACCGGCAGATAAAAAATCCGGAGCCCGTGACGGGGCTTCGGATTTTTGACATGATTCTTATTTTGTCTCATGTATAATGTGTATATCACTTTTTCAGCGTTATCACGACGTCGTCGGGCAGCACGTCGGCGCTTTTGTACGCGATCTCCTTTATCTGCGCGACTTCGTTCGGCAGCAGGGAATCGCTTTTGACGACGATGCTGAGGCTCTTGCCGGAGATGACCGCGATGCAGTCCTCGAAGCCTTTCGCCTTGATCAGTGTTTCGATGTTCGCCTCTTTTTCGATATCCGAGGAGATGCGCGAAATATCGGCGAGCGCCTGCTTCGACGCCTCCTCGCTGCCGCCGAGATCGACGACGGTATGCAGCACCTCCATCGCCTCGTCGCGGGCTTTCGTCCTGTAAAGCGCCGATTCGGCGAAGAAATCGCCCGACGCCGAAGTCTGACCGTTTTTCTCCTGCGCCTGATCCGCCGGCGTGCCCGCCGGAGTCTTCGGGAGTACGAAATTCAGCACCACCGCCGTGCCGATCAGCAGCACGCCGGCGGCTGCAGCCGCGGTCTTTTTGCCGTGCTTTTTGAAAAATCCCCTGATCTTTTCAAGGCTGATTTTTCTTTCCTTTTTGTCGTCCGATCTTATAATCCTCATTGCGGTACCCTTTCTGTATGTATTCAGCGCCTGACGGAGGCGACGCAGATCCTCGCGCTCGACACGCCGTACGCGGTCGACAGCGCCGCGGTTATCTTGCGGCACAGCGCGGGATCGTCGCCGTTTTCGCAGATCACGGATATCCCGCGTATGACGGGCGAAGCCGTCCGCACTACCACGGGCTGACCGGAGGAGAGCACCGTCTGCTCCGATCCCTGCGAGACGTTTTTCGCGTACTGCGTCTCTCTGCCGTATTCCGCGGTGACTATGACGTATACCCTGCCGCCGCAGAGCGCCTTTACCGTTTGTTCTATTTTATTCGCCTGCTGCCGTTCATATTCCGATATTTCGTCGGACGACGTTGTTTTTTTACCGCCGGCGATCATCATCGCGACGCCGAGCAGCGCCGCGGCGATCAGCAGGAAAACCGGCCTGCCGCCGCCGAGCAGCTTTGACAGTTTTTCGTTTTTCATTCGATGATCTCCACCTCGCATCCGACGCCGAGCAGCCCGGCGACGCGGTTTTTCAGCTCCGTGACGACGAACGCGTATTTAAGCCCGTAAAGCTCTATACGCACCGCGTCGATCCGCACTTCGGCGTCGCCTTCGCATTCTATCTCGACTTTTATATCGTCCTCCGCCACGCCGTATCGCTCGTACGCGAGCTCGGCCACGGCGGCGCGGATCCTCGCCGCGGTCTCGTCCTTCACAAGCTTCATCGCGTCCGCGGTCAGATCCGCGACCTGCGGCGCTTCGTGCATGACGTCCGGTATCCCGGTTTGAAGCGGCAGAAACGAGACGATAAATGACAGCGCGCACAGACAGCAGCAGAAGCGCAGATATTTTTTTATCCCGTCGCCGGGACAGACCGCGAGCACGCACGAGCAAAGCGCGGACATGACCGCGAGCCCGGACAAAAGCCGCCGTATCATACGCAGAACAGCGCGCAGGCGACCGTGAATATCACGCAGACGGTGAGATCGGTCGCGAGCAGTACGGACAGGATCTGCCCGCAGTCGTCGAAGAACGCGCCCGGTGCGTCTATCCCGAGCACGGAGCAGAGAAAAGACGAAACCCGCATGCACAGCTTTGAGCCGACCGTGACCGCGGCGGCGGGCGCGGTCAGAGCGAGTATCGACACGACGCCGCCGAGTCCGGCGGAAGTCCGCACCGCCGACAGCGCGGCGGAGACGGTCGCCGCCGATTCCGACAAAGAGCTGCCGATCACGGGGACGAACGACGCCGAGGCGAACCTCACCGTCCGCAGCGCCGCGTTGTCAGCCGCGCGCCCGATAACCGCCTGATACGCAAGCACCGCGCAGACGGCGGCCGCAAGCGCCGTACAGAGTATCACCGCGGCGCGCTTTACCGTGCGGCACACGCGCGACAGACCCGCGTCGAAGCCGAAACAGCCGAGCAGACTGACGCCGAAGCAAACGATCGTCAGCGGGAGCAGCACGGACGTACAGACGATCCGCAGTATCTGCAGCGAAAGCCATATCACCGAAACGGC
>JAGDCE010000195.1 GCA_017958705.1 Clostridia bacterium | reverse complement strand
TCATCTCCGACGTCGCGCTCGGCTTCATCGCCTTCGCGATCGGGAACGAGTTCCGGCTTTCTTCGCTGAAAAAGACCGGTAAGCAGGCGACGGTCATCGGCATCGTTCAGGCGGTCGTCGCGACCGTCTTCGTCGACGCGGCGCTGATAACCCTGCATTTCATAATGCCCGACAAGATCTCGCTCTCCGCCGCGATAACGCTCGGCGCGATCGCGTCCGCGACGGCTCCGGCGGCGACGCTGATGGTCGTAAGGCAGTACAAGGCGAAGGGCCCGCTGACTTCCCTGCTGCTCCCCATAGTCGCGCTCGACGACGCGGTCGGGCTGGTGGTGTTCTCCGTTTCCTTCGGCATCGCCAGAGCGCTGCAGACCGGCGCTCCGGACGTTATGTCCATCGCCGTCGAGCCGATAATCGAGATAGTCTGCTCGCTGCTGCTCGGCACGATAATGAGCCTGCTGCTGACATTCCTCGAGCGATTCTTCCACTCGCGCTCGAAGCGTCTGTCGCTCGCGATAACCTTCGTTTTCATCACCGTCGGCATCTCGATGCTCGACTTCACGATCGGCGGAGTGCACTTCGGCTTCTCCTCGCTGCTGACCTGCATGATGCTCGGAACGATCTTCTGCAATCTCTGCGACTTCTCCGAGGAGCTTATGGAGCGCTGCGACCGCTGGACCGCGCCGCTTTTCATCATCTTCTTCGTGGTCTCCGGCGCGCAGCTGAAGCTCTCGGTCTTCTCCGATATCGCGGTCGTGGTTATCGGTCTGCTCTTCATCCTCTTCCGCTCCGCCGGAAAATATATCGGCACGTATTTCAGCGCGTCCGCGATGCGCTGCGACGCGAAAACGACGAAGTACCTCGGCATTACGCTTTTGCCGCAGGCGGGTGTCGCGCTCGGAATGTCCGTCACCGCAATGGAGCTCGGAAGCACAGACGGAGTGCTTATACGCAACATAGTGCTTTTCGCCGTGCTGATATACGAGCTGGTCGGCCCGATGCTCACGAAGATGGCTCTCTCCCGCGCCGGCGAGATCGAGGAGGAAGGCAAAACCAGCTCCCGCGGCGCAAAGGTCTGATAAATCGAATAATAACGAAACGCCTCCCTCGTGGGAGGCGTTTTTGCTTATGCAAACTTACATCAGATAGTTCTTCACGATACGCGAGATGCCGTCGAAGCCGGCGTGCGTGCCGAGGCTGCGCGGCTTGACGTTTCTGCCGTACATCAGCAGCGGTATCGCCTCGCGGGTGTGGTCTGTGCCGGGATATCCCGGGTCGCAGCCGTGGTCGGCGGTAATCATCAGCACGTCGTCCTTGCGCATCTTCGGCAGGAAGCTGTCGAGCCAGCTATCGAACTCCGTCAATGCGGCGGCGTAGCCGTCGATATCGTTGCGGTGGCCGTAAAGCATATCGAAATCGACGAGGTTGACAAAGCAGAGCCCCTCGAAATCGCGGTCCGCAAACGCGAGCGTTTTCGCAATTCCGTCGGTATTGCCCTTGGTGGGGATCGCGTCCGTAACTCCGCTTCCCGCGAAGATGTCGTTGATCTTGCCGACGGCGATGACTTCCCTGCCCGCCGCTTTGAGGTCGTCCAGCATCGTCGGCTCCGGCGGCAGAAGTGCGAAATCATGACGGTTCGGCGTGCGGGTATAGTTGCCCTCGGTGCCGACGAAGGGGCGCGCGATGACTCTGCCGACGGCGTGTTCGCCGGTCAGCATTTTGCGCGCGATGCGGCAGTATTCATAAAGCTGCTCGAGCGGCACGACGTCCTCGTGCGCGGCGATCTGGAAGACGCTGTCGGCGGAGGTGTAGATGATGAGCGCGCCGGTATCGACGTGCTCCTTGCCGTATTCGGCGATGACCTGCGTACCTGAATAGGGCTTATTTACGATGGTTTTTCTGCCCGTCAGGCGCTCAAACTCCGCGATGACCTCCGGCGGAAAACCGTCGGGATATGTATGCATCGGCTTTTCGGAAACGACGCCGGCGATCTCCCAGTGTCCGCTGACGGTGTCCTTGCCTTTGGAAAGCTCAAAGTAGCGCCCGTATGCCGCGGCCGGCTTCTTTTCCTTTTCGCCGCAGTCGACGCCGTCGATGTTGAAAAGTCCGAAGCGTCGCATATTCGGCGTCGCAAACTTCGGCGACGCCGATACGGTCTTGATCGTATTCGCGCCCTTGTCGGCGAATTCGGCGGCGTCCGGGGCGTTGCCTATGCCGAAGCTGTCGAGAACTATCAGGAATACGCGTTTCATATCATTTGCCCTCCGCGCATATCTTCACGAGCGAGCTCGTGCCGAGGCGGTCAGCGCCCGCTTCGATGAACTTTTCCGCGTCCTCGAAGGAACGGACGCCGCCGGACGCCTTGATTTTAACGTGATCGGCGCAGTGGGCGCGCATGAGCCGGACGTCTTCGAGCGTCGCTCCGCCTCCGCCGAAGCCGGTGGAGGTTTTTATGAAGTCCGCGCCGGATTCGGATACGACGCGGCACATCTCTATCTTTTCTTCCTCTGTCAGTAGGCAGGTCTCGATTATGACCTTGAGGGTCACGTCGTGGCAGACCTTGCGAAGTATCTTAAGCTCCGCGAGGAGTTCGTCGTAGTCGCCGTTTTTCACCATGCAGATATTTATGACGGTGTCGATCTCGGCCGCGCCGGATTCGATCGCCTCGATCGCCTCGCAAACCTTCGCCGCCGTGGCGGAATATCCGTTCGGGAAACCGATGACGGTGCAGATCGGGATCCTGCCGTCAGCGTACTGCGCCGCCGCCTTCACGTAACAAGGCGGTATACACACGGACGCGACGCCGTATTCGATACCTTCGTCGATAAGCTTTTTGATATCGTCAAGAGTAGTTCCCTGCTTAAGTATCGTGTGATCGACCATCGAGAGTATTTCTTTTCTGTCCATAACGCATCCGCCTTTCTTACGTTTGACTACATTATACCACCGACGGCGGAAAAAGTAAAGACAAAGAAAAACGACGGCTATGCGTCGTCGATACAATCGTATATAAGTAGCGCAGTGAACGCCGCAAGCGTAGAGAAGGCATCGTCACAGACGCATTCAAAAGCATACTCCTGCGGCTCCGCGATCCTGCCTGAAAACGAGTTCAGACGCCTCTGGAGGCATATCATGCCGCCGTCCGGGCGAATACTCGAAAAAGTCACGGTGTCCTTTCCGCCCATGCCGCACGAGATCAGCGGAAGGCGTTTAAGCCCCGCCGGGACCTCCGTTTCGCCGTCGGTTATGACGTAGCCTTTGCCGTCGAACGCGGCGCTTCCGCGCGCACCCGGGCAGATCACCAGCACAGCCTCGGCAAAACCCTGTAAAAAAGGAGGACGGTCGGCGGAAACGAGCAATAAGTCCGCGTTTTCATTCCGCGCATCTCCGGCGACGTCGATTGCGTACCCGTCGCCGCGGCGTCCGCGCGTCGAAAAACCACGCACGTTGTTCGATACGACGCCGTGAGGAACGCCCGCGTCGCGCAACCCCGCGGAAATACCGCTTATAACGCGCTCGCTTCCGCTCCCCCACGCCGCTATCACCCTCACGCTTCCACCGACCTTTCCGAAGGTATTATTGTCAGCTTTCGGAAGCGTTATTCACCGGTTTCTCCGGCTTTTGTCTGCCGGTATGGTCTATCGTGTAGTTTTCGCGCAGTATCAGCTGAGAAACGGGCACGATCTCGTATCCTCTGCTCTGCAGTTCGGCAAGTATCATCGGAAGCGCTTCGGCGGTGTGCTCGCCGCCGTTGTGGAAGAGCACGATCGAGCCGTCCTTGACGCCGCCGACCACGCGCGAAGTGATCTTTTCGGCGGAAATTCCCTTCCAATCGAGCGAATCGACGTCCCATTGTATCGGGTAAACGCCGAGCCTGCGTACGGTTTTTATCACCGTGTCGTTGTAGTCGCCGTACGGCGCGCGGAGAAGATCCGGACGCTTGCCGGTGATGCTCTCGATCTTTGCCGAGCAAAGGTTTATCTCCTTTTCGATGCCCGCAACGTCGAGCCGCGTCAGGTGCGGATGCGTGTTTGAATGGTTCATCACCTCGTGTCCCGCGGCGTCGAGAGCCTTGACTGATTCGGGGTATTTATCCACCCACGAGCCGACGACGAAAAACGTCGTTTTCACACCGTATTCACTGAGGATATCGATAAGTTTCCCCGTCTGCTCGTTGCCCCATGCGGCGTCGAAGCTTATCGCGATCTTTTTGTCGCCGCGTTCAACGCTGTATATTGGCAATTCTTTTTTCGCCCCGCCGGTTTTCGCCGCCGCGACGCCTCCCGCGAACGCGCCGCAAAGCAACGCCGTTGAAGCGGCGGCGATAATCGCGACTGTTTTTATCTTGAACGTTTTCACGAACATGCGCTCACCCCCGATAAAAAATCCTCCGCGACAATTTATGCCGCGGAGGATCGTTTTATTCGGTAAGCGTTTTATTTGCCGTTGTAGACGTAGACGATGTTCTGCGATTCGAGCCACTGCACGAGCAGCATTCCGCTGTCGCGGATCGCTTTGGCGTTCTCGACGCCGACGTAGCGGTAGTGCCACGGCTCGTAGATGATGCCGGTGTCTTTTATCTTATCCTTCGGATAGCTGAGAATGAAGCCGTATTCCCAGGCGTGCTCCTGCAGCCATTTGTATTCCTTTGTTTCCTCAAAATGCTCGTTGAGCTCGCCGTATTTGTTATAGAGCGAATCGAGATAGACGTCGATCGCGAGGCCGAGCTGATGTTCGCTCGTGCCGGGGATCGCGACGATCGTCGCGGCGGTGTTGTAAGCGTCGGTTTTGCTGTAACCCTTGTTTATAAGCTTGTTGACCTTGCGCTGGAAGTTGCCCTCCTGGTATTCATACGAGCGATATGTCGAAAAGGCTCTTATGTCGCTGTTCAGCTTCGTGCGCATCGCGGCGAGCATTTCTTTGCAGTGCGGAGCGGCACGGTAGTCCATCTTATAGTCACCGTCAACTTTTTCGAGCTTCGCGACCTTGAAGTTTCTGGTGATATAGTATGTGGAATTGATCGGGAAAAGCAGATCGACCTCGCCGTTTGCGTCAAACGCGTTGCGGACGCTCTTGCCGGTCGTATCATAGCTGTATGGCGTTTCGGGCATTGCGGCGTATTTACCTGTAGGCGTGTCGCCGGAGGACGAAGACGAGGATGAAGACGAACTCTCGGACTTACTGCTCGACGAGCTCGAGGACTCCGAGCTTTCCGAACTTCCGGAACTGCTCTCTTCGCTGCTCTGCTCCGAGCTGCTTTCCTCCTCGCTGCCGTATACGCTGCCATTATCGCTAACGCGAGACGCTTCCGAGCCTGCCGGCACGGGCTCGGGCTTCTTTTTGCCGCATGAAGACATCAAAAGCACCGCCATAACTATTATAAGAACTATTATGACGCCCGCGAGGACGATATTCCTGTAATTCGGTTTTTTAGCATGCGCATGCTGTGCCATTGATACCGCTCCCTTTCACTCAGAATATTATACCACATACAACGCAGGAGTGCAAGCATTATATATAACGCCCGAAAAAGAAAAAATGTTGACAGATAGGCAAAAATCGGTAAAAAAGTAATTGCAAACACGCGGCGTTTATGATAAAATATACGATTGAAATAATTTTGAAAGAGGCCGGATATGAAATACATAGCAGTTCTCGGTCACGGCACGGTCGGCTCCGGAGTCACCGAGCTGTTCACGAAAAACCGCAGCAGCATCGAACGCAAGGCGGGTATGGAGCTGGATATCAAGTATATCCTCGACATACGCGACTTCCCCGACCATCCCCTCGCCGACCGCTTCACAAAGGACTTTGAAAAGATCGTCAACGATCCCGAAGTCGCGGTCGTCGTCGAGGTCATCGGCGGACTCAAACCCGCATACGATTACGTCAAGCGCTGCCTCGAAAGCGGCAAGAGCGTCGTCACCTCCAACAAGGAGCTCGTCGCGACGCACGGCGC
>JAGDCE010000194.1 GCA_017958705.1 Clostridia bacterium | reverse complement strand
CTGTGAAGCCCTTTACGCCGCACTGCGAATCGGACAGACGGAACCCGCCTATCACGCCGAGGATCTTGATATATGTTTTCGACGCTATGCGGCGCAGCGCCGTGTATCCCTCGTAGCCGTCCTTGCTGATGTTACGCGAGCCGACGACCATATCGAATTGCGGATTCTTTTCAAAGAATTCCGTCATCTTCCCTATCACGTCGACACCGAACGCTATATCGCAGTCCGTGAACATCACCGTATCGCCCGTGGAAGAAAGTATCCCGGTACGCACCGCGCAGCCCTTGCCGCGGTTTTTTTCATATCCGACGAGACGCACCCGCGGATGAGTCAGCGCGTATTCTTTAACCGCTTCGCCGCAGCCGTCTGTCGAGCCGTCGTCCGCGAAGATCAGCTCGTAATCGTCGTAATGCTCCGCCAGATACCCGTCGAATTCGCGGACGGAGTTTTCGATTATCGACGACTCGTTGTACATCGGTATTATGACTGATAATCTCATTATCGTCTCCGTTATCTTGAAATGCCTATCAGGATGCCGTGGAACGCCCAGCGCATGCCGTCGTGTCTGACGGTGCAGGTCGACAGCGTCAGTATCCGGCTGTCGGCCGTTATCTCGATATCTTTTTTGAATATCGACTTGTTCTTGCACCTCTCGACGAAGTTTATGAAATCCGCGTCCGATCCGAACGACGTCTGTATATAGTTATACGTCGATTTCGTATCGTAGACCGAGAACAGCTCGTAGGTGTACACGCCGTCGGGCGTTATCACGTTGATCGTCTGGTTGCGGAACGCCTCTTCGTCTATCGCGAAGTCGAGCAGCGGTGCGAACATTATGCTCGCGGTGTTCATATTGTGCCCGTACAGTATCGTGTTGCGGTTCTCCATGATGTTGCGCGAATTCCTGTAATCCGCGAATATGGAGCCGTATCTCGTTTCCGTTTTATCGTAGTTCTTGTAAAGATACTCGCTGTTGTCGTTGCTCTGCATGATAATATAGTTTATCGACGTGCCGGGGACGTCGATCCAGCCCCAGACGTCGGGATAATTGCGCTGCATGCCGAGTATCATCGCGCGCTTTTTTTCAAAATACTCGTTGTACTCGGTCCCGGTGTTGATCTCGACGCTGCCGACCGGCAGAGACGAGTTTCCAAGCTCGGAGTTGCCGACGGCGGTGCCGGCCTTCAACGCCGGATCGGCGCCGAGCGAGCGGATCTGACCGTTCTCGTATTTGCTGAAATACGCGTCCTGTTCTCTCTTCTCCACGTACTGCATCGCGTACGAGGCTATATATCCGGCCGCGCCGAGAAAAACGAGGAAGCAGGCGAGCATTGCCGTGTATCTTATCGCGCCGCTCAGCGCGGTGCGGATAAGCCTCTTTCTCGTGACTTCGTTCCGGTGCGATATATCCGCCGGGCGCGCCGAGGACAGCGACTCGGTCAGCTTGTTCCGGACGTCGGGGTAGGCGGCTCCGAGGGTGCCGTCTCTTTCCTTTGATTTTTTCATTATGTGAATCCTTTCGATGACAATACATCATTTTATATTATATTCGGTAAATTTTAATTATACAAGATTTTTTGGTGTCTTTTCATGCCGATTAAGGTTAAGACGTGCCGCCGCGCATATATTTGATACACGGAGGCAAAATATGAGATACATATATTTCGGAAAAAAGTTTCGCATAGGCGCGGAGGTCCCGCCGCTGCTTTATCTTCTCATTAAAAGCGGAGGCGTCCTTTCGCTTTACGCCGCGTTGTCCGTGCTCGCGCACGAGCTCGGTCACGTCGCAGCGGCGGCGCTCTGCGGCAGGCGCGTCGGCCTGCTGACCGTTTCCCTGCCCGGCGCGGATATCCGTTTCGAAGGCGTGCGCGGCTACCGCTCGGATCTGCTCGTATTCCTCGCCGGGCCAGCCGCGAGCCTTTTGGCGGCCGCGGCCGTTTTCCGTCTGTCGCCGTATTTTTCGCTTTTCAGCGCCGTTTACGGTGTGCTGAACCTTATCCCCGTGCCGTGCTTTGACGGAGGCAGGGCGCTTTTCTCCGCCGTCGCCGGAAAAACCGACGCGGAGCGCGCCGCCTCCGTCTGCGGCGTATGCGGCGCCGTTTCGCTCGCTCTGCTTTATCCCGTCGCCGTTTTCACGCTGTTTTACACTTCCTTCAACGCGTCGCTTTTTATTCTGTGCTGCTGCGTGTTCGCCGATTCGTATATCCGGATGAGATGACGTAAAATTTATTTTGCGTTTTTTTCTTTGAAAGTATTGCATTCCCGTAAAAAATGTGATATAATACGACACGATAAATAAGGAACCGGTCTTCACATGACCGGTCGTCGGTCTGACCGATGGGGCGGGAGCCTCGGCTCTGAACGTCCGTGTGTTATATCTGGATTTTTAATCCTTTGCGGTTTTTTATCTGTATATGACGCCTTATAAGAATGGTAACATCTCTACCCTAAGGCAAAATCAACGTTCGCTTTAGCGGTCAGGGGTGTTTTTTATG
>JAGDCE010000193.1 GCA_017958705.1 Clostridia bacterium | reverse complement strand
TCCCCCCAACGTTTGTTGGGGCTTTAGAAACGGCGGGTGCAAGCCCCCGCCCTACGGTGGAACGGCGGGTCATCGAGGGCGCCGACCCCTACGGCTGCTCTGTCCCCTCAATCTCTGTCGGAGATTGTGGGAGGGGAACAGGGGGTTTGGGGGTGGCGAGGCGTTAGCCGAGCCGTAGGGGTTCCCCGTTGCGAACTCGAGAGCAACGGGGGTTCCCGTAAGGGGTGGGAAACCCCCAAGGATCGTCGCGAAGCGACTCCGAATAAAAAACCGGGGAAGGATGCTCCCTCCCCGATTCGATTCCGATCGCGATATTGCGGTCACACGCCCATCTGCGTTCCCGTCACTGATATTTTTGCTTTTGCCGCGGTTATTTTCGTTATTCGTGAGACGACGTCGTCGGTCTTCTCCGCGGGAACGAGCAGTTTGAACGTCACCGCGTCAAGATACTCCGTCTTGAACTCCGGCAGATCCATACGCGACAGTTCGTATTTGACGCGCTCGGCGTCCGAAAACGACACGGTCACGTCGATCCCGGTATAAGGTCTGACCGTGACGACGCCCGCCGCCTCGACGCCGTCCGACGCGGCTTTCGTATACGCGCGCAAAAGTCCGGCGGCACCGAGCAGTATACCGCCGAAATACCGCGTCACGACTACCGCGCATCCGACGATCTGCTGTTTTCTGATCACCTCGAGCACGGGCATTCCCGCCGTGCCTTTCGGCTCACCGTCGTCGCTGTACCGCGTCATGCCGTCGAGCGTCAGATACGCGTACACGTTATGTCTTGCGTCGGGATATCTCTTTTTGACCTCCGCGACGAAAGCTCTCGCTTCGTCGTCATCGGCGACGGGCGACACCGTCGCGATAAATCTCGACTTCTTCTCGACGTATTCCGCCTGAGCCGGGCGCGCGACCGTCTTATACGGTTTCAACTCCGCCATATCATTCTCCGATCATCTTTTTAACGGCGCCGAGCGTTTTCTTGTCAAGCGTCACGACGACCGTCATATTATCCTCGCCGTATTCGACGTCTCTTACCGCGGCGTTTGCGTAAAGATAGCTGAGCGCCGCGCCCATCGACTGCGGGATGACCAGCGTTTCCGTGCTCTTCCCGTCGTTTGCGGTACGGTCGAGCAGAGCCGCGAGCTCGTCTATCCCCTGCCCCGTGAGCGCGGAGATGCAGACTCCCGTCCTGTTCCTTCCCGCCGCCTGCGGGAACGTGCCTTCCTCGCACAGATCGCATTTATTGAAAGCGTATATCACCGGTTTATCGGATGCGCCGAGTTCGTTTATCAGCTGTTCCGTTACGGCGAGCTGCGCTTCGCATTCGGGATCTGACGCGTCGGCGACGACGAGGATCGCGTCGCAGTACATGACCTCCTCGAGCGTCGAGCGGAACGCCTTTATCAGCTGAGTCGGCAGATTCCGGATAAACCCAACTGTATCGGTCAGAAGCACTTCGGTGCCTGACGGCAGCGTGTATTTTCTCGTCGTCGGATCGAGAGTCGCGAAAAGCTTGTCCTCGGCAAGTATTCCGGCGCCGGTCAGATAATTGAGCAGCGTCGATTTTCCGGCGTTCGTATATCCGGCGACGGCGATGCGGAAAACGCCGCTTTTGTCGCGCTTCTCGCGCTGAGTCCGGCGGTTTTTCTCCATTTCCTTTATCTGCTCTTCGAGCGCGGCGATGCGGCGCCTCACGTGACGGCGGTCGCTTTCGAGCTTCGATTCGCCCGGTCCGCGCGTACCGATACCGCCGCCGAGACGCGACATTTCCGCGCCGTGTCCGGCAAGTCTCGGTATCGTGTATTTCAGCTGCGCAAGTTCGACCTGCAGTTTGCCTTCGCCCGTGCGGGCGTGGAGCGCGAATATATCGAGTATCAGCATCGGCCGGTCGATCACCGTGACGTCGCCTATCGCGTCCTCCGCGTTCTTTATCTGCGCCGGCGACAGCTCGCCGTCGAAGATCACGAGGTCCGCGCCGGTGCTCTCACAGATATCCCTTATCTCCGCGAGCTTACCTGAGCCGATATACGTCCTCGCGTCCGGACTTTCCCTGACCTGCACGACCTCGGCGCAGAGCTCGCCTCCCGCCGTTTCAAGCAGTCTGCCGAGCTCTTCAAGGCTCGCTTCGCATTCGTGCTCGTCGTCGCGCGCGGTGCGAACCGATACGAGCACGGCTTTCGTTATTTTCTCTTCTTCGAATATTTTTTCCATATTGTGCCTCATAAAACAAAAAGGACAAAACGATCCCCGATCGTCCTGTCCCGTTTGCCTGATCGCTTATTTGACTTTTGCGTTGAGACGGCTCTTGAATTTATCAACGCGTCCGCCGCTGTCAACAAACTTCTGCTTGCCCGTGAAAAACGGATGGCATTTGGAGCAGATCTCAACACGCATGTTACCCTTGGTGGATCTGGTCTTGACAACTTCTCCGCAAGCACAGGTGATCGTGCATTCCTGATAGTTGGGATGGTTTCCTTCCTTCATTTTTATGACCGTTCCTTTCTTTCGGCACCCGTATCCCGTGGTTGGGGCTCAATAAAACGCCTTATACACGGAACTTCCGGTGATGCCTCTGAACTGATTAAAAATCGTACGTTATAGTATATCACATAAAATCCGTTTTTGCAAGATGTTTTTATCGATTTTTTTAAATTATTTGTGAACAACTCACAGCGTGCTTTCGATCTGTTCCTTCAACCGTTCTATGATCTTTTTCTCGAGCCGCGAGATATACGACTGCGAGATGCCGAGCAGATCGGCGACCTCCTTCTGCGTCAGCTCGCGCCCGCCGCGCAGGCCGAAACGCAGCTCGATTATCTGCTTCTCCCTCTCCGGCAGCGCGTCGACGAGGCGCTTGACCATCGCTTTTTCCTCGTTTTCCTCGATATTCTTCGACACGCTGTCCGGATCCGAGCCGAGCACGTCGCCAACGAGCAGCTCGTTGCCGTCCCAGTCGACGTTTATCGGCTCGTCGAGCGATATCTCGGCTTTAAGATACGTGTTTTTTCTTATATACATAAGTATCTCGTTCTCGATGCAGCGCGAGCAGTACGTGGCGAGTTTTATGTTCTTGCCGCCGTCGTAAGTATTGACGCCTTTTATCAGCCCTATCGTGCCGATCGAGATCAGGTCCTCGAGCCCGACGCCGGTGTTCTCGAACCGCTTCGCGATATACACGACGAGGCGGAGATTATGCTCTATCAGCAGTTTTCTGCTTGCCGCGTCCGTCTTCATCGCGGCGACCGCCGCCGCCTCGTCTTCGGGCGACAGGGGCGGAGGGAGCGTTTCGGGTCCGTTTATGTAGAATATCAGCCGCTCGTCGTCGAGCCGGGCGATCTTCTGCAGCGAGAACAGCTTTTTTATGAACAGTACGAGTTTCATTCGGATGCCTTTCAGTTTACTTGCACAGCGACGCCGGGACGATGCCGTCGAAACCGCCGAGATCGGTGCCGTTCACCACCGCTATCACCGCGGTGCGCTCGACTCCGCAGACGCGAACGCGCCGCGGCAGAAATCCCGGCAGTAGCATGTTCCCGCCGATCCCGCCACCGGGGATGAGCCGCATACCCTCCGCGGTCGTACCGAGTCCGCCGTCCGACAGCGCCTCGAAAAGCTCCGGCGACAGACACGGTCTGACCGCCGGCAGATCGGCGATTATGACCGGCGAACCGGAGACAGGCTCGCACAAAAGCGCGCCGCTGTCAGACAAACATCTGAGTCTGACCGTGCCGCCGGCGCCCTCAATCTCGACCGCGGCTTCCTTCTTTGCGCTCTGTCTGACGCAGAGTTTTCCCGTAATGAAAGCGAGGATCATGCTGACGGTGCCGAGCAGGAAGAACGTGCCGAGCGAAATATCTGACAGCGCCGGCGCGACGCCGCCCGCCGCGTCCGCGGAGCGGCCGAATTTTGACAACAGTATGTACGACGCCGTTATGGCGCCGCCGAGCAGCAGCGACAGACCGTAGAACAGCACGGCGCACTTGACAAACGTGATCCTGCCGAGCCGGGGAAACGAGATGAGGCACATTACAAGCGCCGCAGCGACGTTGCACACGATCGATAAAACGGTGTTCTCGATGAACAGCGCCGCCACGGCGTACGCGCCTCCGAGCGCCGATGCGGAGATCAGCCGCCACGATCTCTGTTTTATGTGCATTATTTTCGACGTGCAGAAAAGCACGAGAAAATCCATTGAAAAGTTTATTGCGAATAGTACGTCTCCGTACACCACGACGCCGTCCATGTCCTCACCCCGGGTATGATTTTACACCGCGTCGCGCGCATAAAAGCGCGAAAAAAAAGAGAGCGGAAAAAGTTTGTCTTTTTCCGCTCTCACTGTTTTATTGCTGTGTGCAGACCATTTTGAACAGGGCCGTTACGTCGCGGTTGCTGAGCTCGCCGTCGGCGTCGACGTCCATAAGAGCTTCGTCGAGGCCACCCTCGCCGGACGACACGTAACGGAACAGGAGCACCACGTCAAGGTTGCTCAGGATCCCGTCGCCGTCGGCGTCGCCGGTCTTACCTTCGGGCTGTTCCGGATCGTCGGGTTCCCCGGGTTCCGGCAGTTCTTCCCACACGGCGTAAAGCGTTACCGCGCCTTTATCGTATTTGCCGGTGATCTCTGCGAGCGTCACCGCGCCGCCGTCGGCCGTCTCCGACCAGCCGGCAAACTCATATCCTTCGCGGCTGATACCGGTATCAGCGGCGGTGAGCAGACTGCTCTGCTCGTCGATTATCTGAAACAGGACTTTTCCGGCGGACAGCACCGTCAGATTGCCTTCGTCGTCTTTTCCGTAGCGCGATTCCGTCACGGTGCCCGTCATCTCGCAGAAATCGGATACCGCCGACCAGCCCTCGTACTCCCCGTATCTAACGGGCGCCCAGGTGTAGCCGCCCGTCTCCACACGATCTCCCGGAAGTACGCAGAATACGCTGTCGCAGTGCATCGTTATGACTCTTTTGCTTGACGTGCCCGGCGCCTCGCGGATTATCAGTCCGTCGTACGCGGTGACCCTGTAACTGTCGCCTATGTAAATATCGCCGACTTCTCCGCCGTTGACGTTATAATAGATGACGAGGCTGTCCGCGGGCGGCTCCGACGGGTCGCCCGGGTCGTCGGGCTCGTCCGGCACCGCCGGTACCTCCTCGTAAACGGCGTAAAGCACGACCGTCCCGGTCCTGTATTTCTGTCTCAGCTGATCCGCCGTCATCGCGGCGCCGTCTGCCGAATCCGACCAGCCTTTGAATATCATATCGGGATACACGAGCCCGAACGTCTCAGCGTCCGGCATCGTCCATTCCGATCCCGCGGTCTGCGTATATACGTTTCCGTTCGAGCATAGGCGAATATCGCCGTTTCCGTCGGCGTAGTAAGTGCCGCCGTAGACGGGTCCCGTCGGCTCGCACCAGTCAGATTCGGATATGACGGACCAGCCCTCATAACTGCCGAAGACGACCTGCGACCAGACGTATCCGTCCGCCTCCGCCGTCTGCGCGCCGGTCGGCACGATGAACGTCTCGTCGTACTTCATGGACGTTATGTGCTGCTTGTCCGTACCGGCGCCGGCTCTGATCTTGAGCCCTTCCGGCGCGGTCACGCGGTATCTCTGCCCCGTTATCTCGTTTTCCGTCACGGCGCCGTTGCCGTTATACGATACGGTGACGGACGGCGACGGATCCGACGGCGAGTCGTTCCAGTATTTATAATGCGCCACGTAGCCGATATACGACGAATCGCTCTCGAGCGCGCGGTCTATGCGGTCGTAAAGCTTTGTCCACGTTATCTTCGCGTTGTGGCGGACGGTGTTGCGATGGTCGTTGTTGGCGTCGGAGACGTAAACGTATTCGTCGTCCATTCCCGTTACGAAAACGGAATGGTCGGCCGACGTCGAACTTCTGTATCTTATAACGTCGCCGACGTGAAGGTTGTTGAGCGCAGCCGAGCCGCGGTTGATCTCCCAGTTGTTTGAATACAGATATTTACCGGCACCCGAATACGTCGCGAACGTTCCGAATATGTATTTACTGATCTCGTTTGCGAATCCGAAGCACTGAATACCGCGGAATTCCGCGATATTGTCCCGGTACGTGGAACCGTTCGGATAAACGTTTTCTTTAAATGATGCGAGCTTCTCTTCAAACAGCGCGTACGTCATGACGGGCCCCGCTGCGAAAGCAAAAACAGAAAGCGCGCCGAAAAGCACCGCCGCTGTAAGCAGAAGCGCTGCCGCCGATATCAAAAGTCTGCGTTTTTTATTCATTTCCCAGCTCCGTATGATCAGTTGTCGGTTTTTGTCGCATATTCTCACATTATATATATAACATAATTTTTCCGTTCTGTCAACAGTTATCGCGCCGATTTTTAGTCACAGAGTCAAAAACAGGCGGAAAAACCGCGTATTTTGCATTTTTTTAATAAAATATTTTTGCGCGTGCGCCGATTTTTTTATAAAAGCTATTGATTTTTAATAAAAGTTGTGGTATAATGCGTTGACAGTAAGATAAAGGAGGGTGTGGTTCGGTGCCACACCCTATTATAATGGAGCGGTCATGAAGAAAAACATTACACAGATCTGTGAAGAGCTGGCGGAGCCGGTAGCGGAGGAGCTCGGCTACGTCATATGGGACACGGAATACGTGAAGGAGGGCGGAAGATACATCCTCCGCTACACGATAGACCGTGACGGCGGCGTCGGCATCGACGACTGCGAGAAATTTCACCGCGCGATCGATCCCCTGCTCGACGAGGCGGATCCGATCGAGGAGAGTTACACGCTCGAGGTCAGCTCGCCCGGTATAGAGCGCGAGCTGAAATACGAATGGCATTACGAATGCTGCGAGGGCGACACGGTAGAAGTCCATCTGTACAAGCCGTATGAGGGCAGCAAGCTGTTCGTCGGCACGCTGCTCCCGCTCGACGGGAACGTAAACGTCGAGGTCGCGGGCAGAAAATACGCCTTTCCGAGAAGCTCGGTATCAAAGGTGAACATCTATTTTGACATAAAATCCATAAATCAGGAGGAAAACGGAAAAATATGAATGCGGAACTGTTCAGCGCGCTTGACGCGTTAGAGAAAGAAAAGGGCATATCGAAGGAATATATGCTCGACAAAGTCGAAACGGCACTGATCAACGCCTTTACAAAGGCTTTTCCCGGAGCCGACATACAGGTGCTCCTCGATCCCGAAAAGAAGGAATGCAAGGTCTATCGCGTAAAGACCGTCGTTGCGGAAGTCGAGGATCCCGCGAAGGAGATCAGTCTTCCCGATGCGAAGAAACTCAGCCGCAAGCACGTTCTCGGCGGTCTGGTTAAGGAAGAGATAAAGACGAAAAACTTCAGCCGCACCGTGGCTCAGTCCGCGAAGCAGGTCATAATCCAGGGCATCCGCGAGGCTGAACGCGGAATGCTGCGTCAGGACTACGAGAGCAAGCGCGAGGAGATAATCACCGCGACGGTCGAGCTCGTCGATCCCGACACCGGTTCGATAGTCGTCAACCTCGGCAGCAGCAACGCCGTGCTGATAAAGAACGAGCAGATCCCGGGCGAATACTACGAGCCCGGCGACCGCATCAAGGTCTTCGTGACCGAGGTCAGCAAGGAATCGAAAGGCAGACTCGTGACGATATCCCGCGTACATCCCGGACTTGTCAGACGGCTTTTCGAACTCAACGTTCCCGAGATAGCGGACGGCACGGTCATAATCAAGAACATAACCCGTGAGGCGGGATCAAGGACCAAGATGTCCGTTTACTCCCGCGACGAATCAGTCGACCCGATCGGCGCCTGCATCGGCAACAAGGGCGCGCGTATCGCCGAGATCGTGAACGAGCTTCACGGCGAGAAGATAGACGTCATAAAATATTCGGAGGATCCGGTGGAATACATCGCCGCCGCTCTCTCCCCCGCGGTCGTCAAGAGCATAGAATTCGACGGCGAGCGCTCCGCGAAGGTCACGGTCGCCGCTGATCAGCTCTCCCTCGCGATAGGCAAGGAAGGACAGAACGCGCGTCTTGCCGCCAAGCTCACCGGCTGCAAGATCGACATAAAACCGAACTGATGGCGCAGCCCAAAAAGCCGCCCGTGCGGCACTGCACGGGATGCGGTGCGGAAGCCCCGAAAGGCGAGCTGATCCGCATCGTACGCTCGCCCGAAGGCGAGATAACGATCGATGAAAAAGGCAAAAGCTCCGGCAGAGGCGCGTATCTGTGCAGAAAAGCGTCGTGCCTGCAGAAAGCGAAACGCACCGGCAGGCTGAGCAGGGCGCTTAACGCGCAGATACCGGACGAGATATACGCGCAGCTTTCGGAAAAACTGGAGCGGGCCGATGGATAAGATATTATCATACGTCGGTCTGTGCCGCAAGGCCGGGAAGCTGATCCCGGGAACGCAGCAGGCGACTGACGCGATAAGGTCCGGCAAAGCCGTGATGTCGCTGCTGTCGTCGGACGCGTCCGAAAACACCGTGAAGCGTATTTCGGACTGCAGCCGGTACAGAGGCGTCGAATGCGTCGCACTGCCCTTCACCTCCGAGCAGTTCGGAGCCGCGATCGGAAAGGAAAGCATCGCGGCGGCGGCGGTGACGGATCCGCGCTTTGCCGAAATGATAAAGAATTCGGTCACAGTCAGTATAAGACAGCACAAATCCATATGAAAGGAGCCGCGGAAGCGACGGGCATCACAGTCGTCATGCGGCAAGGGGACATATATGATTTCAAACGTAAAGTACAAAATAGCAAATATCGCAAAGGATCTCGGCCTCAAGGCCAACGATCTGGTAAATATACTGAAGGCTCACCCCGGTGAAGGCGCGGTGCACACGTCCGCGATAGACGAGGACGATTTCGCCGTCATCTTCTCCGTTCTGACCGAAGAAAACCAGATCAGCGGACTTGAGGACTACCTCGCCGGACGCGTCGACGTCGCGCCCGAGCACCGTCCCGCGCCGAAGAAGAAACCGGAGCCGAAGCCCGAGGAGCCGGCAAAGGCGAAGACGGAGGAAAAACAGAAGGAACAGCAGAAGCCCGCGGCGAAAAAGGAAGAACAGAAGACGCAGCAGAAGCCGGCGGAGGATCAGAAGCCGCAGAGCCGCGTGGATCAGTTCCGCAGCCAGCAGCAGAAGCAGCAGAAAGGCAAAGAAAAACAGAAACCGCAGCGTCCGAACGAAAAGGAACGCCAGTCGAAGATCATCACGCAGAGCGGCGGCGGTCACGGCGACAGCACGCCCGTAAAGCAGAAGACGAGGATCATCGACACGAGGTCCGCAAACGTGGAACTCGGCAAATACGACGAGCATCTTGACACGTTCGTCTCCGAGCGCGACAGCAGCAACTACAGCAAGGATCGCCAGAAGATAAAGAAGAAGAACGAAAAGGGCCAGGAAAAGGGCACGAAGGTCAAGACCGAGCGCGAGAAGGAGATCGAGCGCAAGGAGAAGAAGAAGCGCGAGGTGTTCGAGAACGCCAAGCACGCTCAGCTCCACGTCCCGATCCCCGACGCGATCACCGTCGGCGAGCTCGCCTCCCGCCTGAAGGTTACGGCGGCCGAGGTCGTAAAGCGTCTTATGATGATGGGCTCCATGCTCACGGTAAACGACGTCGTAGACTACGACACCGCGTATCTTATAGCCGACGATCTCGGCGTGGCGGTATCCAAGGAAGTCGTCGTCACGATAGAGGAAAAGCTGTTCGAGCAGACGGAAGACAAACCGGAAGACCTCAAAGAACGCGCTCCCGTCGTCTGCGTCATGGGCCACGTCGACCACGGCAAGACCTCTCTGCTCGACGCGATCCGCCACACGCACGTCACCAAAGGCGAGGCGGGCGGCATAACTCAGCACATAGGCGC
>JAGDCE010000192.1 GCA_017958705.1 Clostridia bacterium | reverse complement strand
GCGAGCATTTCGCGCCTCACCGCGAGGGCGAAATCGCTGCCTTCTTCGCTCAGGGGCAGGTCGAATTCGCGCCGCTTTCCCGCGAAATACTCGCCGAGCTGCTTTTTCGCTTCTGTCAGCAGGCGGCTTTCGCCCAAATCGGCGCTTTCGCCGTCGTAAAACGAAACGCCGCAGAGCTTTCCGCAGTTTTCGGATATCAGCAGTCTGCCGATCGGGCTGTCAAACACCGCCGTGTTCATTATTCGCACCTCCCGTTGCTATTATATCACGGCTTTTACTTGCGTTCAAGCGTTTGTAGCAAACCGCGCCGCGGTCGAATAATATGTGATATAAAAGAATAATCGGGGAGAGTAGCTATGAACAACGGTGAAAAAAGCACACATTATTATCTCGGCGCAAACAGCGGCGACGGCTTCGTTTCGCGCTTTGACGAGCTTGACTGCATGCTCGGTCTGAATCGGAAGATCATAATCAAAGGAGGGCCGGGAACCGGCAAATCACGTATGATAAGTCGCGTTGCCAGGCATTATGAAGATATGGGCAAGGCTGTCGAGTATATCCATTGCTCGTCCGATCCGGATTCGCTCGACGGGATCATCGTCGACGAGCTCGGCGTATGCATCGCGGACGGCACCGCTCCGCACGTTCTCGAAGCGGACCTGCCCGGCGTCCGCGACAGCATCGTGAACACCGGCGATTTCTGGGACGAAAAAGCCCTCGTCGCGGAAGCGGAGGCGGTAACGGATCTCAAAAAGCGCATCAAGCACGAATACAATTCGGTCTATCGAGAGCTGAAGGGCGCGGAGAGGCTGAAGACAGATACTTTCAACATAGTCGATTCCGGCGTGAAGACGGAAAAGCTCAAAGCATACACACAGCGCCTCATAAGGAAGGAAATACCCTTTTCCGCGGCTCCTGCGCCGTACTACAGACGCAGGTATCTTTCGGGGATTACTCCGCGCGGGGTGCTGATATTCTGGAATACCGTTCGCGTGCTCTGCGACAGGGTCTATGTGATAAACGATGAATACGGCGTCGGCCGGCATGTGCTTGAAGAACTGCGCACGGCGGCGATCCTGCGCCGGCAGAACGTGGTCGCCTGTCTCTGTCCGCTTTACGAAGGGGAGACGCTCGAGCACCTGCTGCTTCCCGATCTGAAACTTGCGTTCGTGACCTCGAACGACCATCACCGCTATCCCGACGAGCCGTTCAAAACGATCAACATGCAGCGGTTTTACGATAACGACAACGTCCGTGCTTACCGCAACCGCATCCGCTTCAACAAAAAAACGGCGTCCGCGCTTATAGACAAAGCCTGCGAAACGCTCGCGGGAATAAAGGCCATGCACGACAAGCTCGAAGGCTACTATACGCGCAGCATGGATTTCGCCAAGCTGGAGGGGCTGACGCGCTCGGTCATCGACCGGCTCGACGGATTTGCGGCCGAATAGGAAAAATTTTGCTATATCTATTGAAAGAAACGCACATAGTATGATATAATAACATCTGTATAAGAATATCCGTACGCACGTCGTGTTCCGGAAGTGAAAAAATGTCCGTAAAGATCGCAAAAGTGAATAAGCACGCACCGGCGTACAAGGCGGGGATCCGCGCCGGTGCGCTTTTGCATAGGATAAACGGCAACGATATAAACGATCGCCTCGATTACGATTTCTATTCTTCGGAAGAAGACCCCGTATTCGAATATGAGCAGAACGGCGAGCTTCTTGAAGCCGTGCTTGAAAAAGACGAATACGAAGACGCGGGGCTGGAGTTTGAGACCTATCTTATCGACTGTCAGCAGCATTGCAAAAACAAATGCGTCTTCTGCTTTATCGAGCAGAACCCCGCCGGTATGAGGGACGCGATTTACTTCAAAGACGACGATTCGCGCATGTCGTTCCTCGCCGGCAACTACATAACCATGACCGCTGTCGACGACGCCGAGCTCGAGCGTATGATAAGGTACAAGCTCAACGTCAATATTTCTGTCCACACCACCGAGCCGGAGCTCCGCGTGGAGATGATGAAAAACCCCGCCGCCGCTAAGATAAACGACCAGTTGAAGCGCCTCGCCGAGGGCGGCGTTAAGATGAACTGCCAGATAGTGCTTTGTCCCGGTATAAACGACGGAGCGCATCTCGAACGTACCGTGCGCGACCTCGCGGCGCTTTATCCCGCCGTGCAGAGCGTGGCGGTAGTGCCGGTCGGGCTGACCGAGCACCGCGACGGGCTTACTCCGCTCAGGCTGAACACTCCCGAAGAGAGCGCGGCGGTGATCGACTTCGCCGAAAGCTTCGGAAGGGAGTTCGTCAAGGAGCACGGCACGAGCTTCGTCTTCGCCGCGGACGAGTTCTATATAGGCGCCGGCAGGGCGATACCGCCTGCGGAGTACTACGAGGATTATCCGCAGTACGAAAACGGCGTAGGTATGCTCGCTTCGCTGCTCGATGAGTCGGAGGCGCTGATAAACTCGCTTTCTACGGGCGGCAAAAAAGCTACCGTGAACGTTATAACCGGCTTCGCGGCGGCGCCGTATCTGCGGCGCGTGATCGAGGAGCTGCGCGAAAAATGCCCGCGCCTCGAATGTGAAGTGCACGCCGTCAGAAACGACTTTTTCGGCAGCAGCGTGACGGTAGCGGGACTTGTGACCGGTACGGATATCTGCGGCCAGCTTGAAAAACTGAAGCTCAAGGGATATGTTTTTATCCCCGATACGATGCTTCGTTACGAAAACGATATGTTCCTGGACAGTATGACCTTGAAAGAGGTCTCTAAGAGGCTGGGAGTAAAGCTGCGTCCCGTTCCGGCGGCAGGCGCGGCGCTTGTCAGAGAGATCGCGGAGGTGTGCGGATGCGGAAGAATACGGTAGCTGTCGTGGGGAGGCCGAACGTCGGTAAATCCACGCTGTTCAATAAGCTTACGGGCAAGCGTATCTCCATAGTGGAGGACACGCCCGGCGTAACGCGCGACCGTATTTACGGCGAGTGCGAATGGCGCGGCGTTGTGTTCGATCTGATAGACACAGGAGGCATCGAGCCGTTGTCGGACGACGTTATCCTTGCCAATATGCGCGCGCAGGCGCTCATCGCGATCGAATCCGCGGACGTCATTATCTTCATGACCGACGTGCGCACAGGCGTTACCGCCGCGGACGCCGAGATCGCCTCGATGATCAAAAAAGCGGGCAAAAACGTCGTGCTTTGCGTCAACAAGGTCGATTCTATCGGTTCCGTGCCGCCTGAGGTATATGAATTCTACTCCCTCGGGCTCGGCGATCCTTATCCCGTTTCGTCGGTACACGGCTCGGGAACGGGTGATATGCTCGACGCGGTATTCTCGTATTTCCCGTCGCTTGAGGGCGAGTCCGACGAGGACGATATGATCAAGGTCGCGCTCATCGGCAAGCCGAACGTCGGCAAGTCCTCGCTGCTCAACCGTCTCGCGGGCGAGGAGCGCGCGATCGTTTCCGACATAGCCGGCACGACGCGCGACGCCATCGACTCCCGCGTCGAGAACGAATACGGCAAATACCTTTTCGTCGACACTGCCGGTCTGCGCCGCAAATCAAAGATAGAAGCGGATATCGAAAAATACAGCGTGATGCGCACCGAGCTCGCCGTTGAACGCGCCGACGTGTGCGTGATCATGATAGACGCGGAGACCGGCTTCACCGAGCAGGACGCTAAGGTCGCCGGCGTCGCAGTCGAAGCGGGCAGGGGACTCATCGTCGCCGTAAACAAGTGGGACGCGGTCGAAAAAGAGACCGGCACGATGAAGGAATACGACAAAAAGCTCGCGGAAGGACTCTCGTTCATGCCTTACGCGCCGTATATCTACATATCCGCGAAAACAGGGCAGCGCTGCGACTCGCTTTTCCCGCTGATCAACGAGGTTGCCGCCGAAAACTCACGCCGTATCACGACCGGACGCCTTAACGAGGTGCTCGCGGACGCGACGACGCGCGTCCAGCCGCCGACGGACAAGGGCAAGCGCCTGAAGGTCATGTATATGACCCAGTCGGGCACGAAGCCGCCGACCTTCGTTATTTTCGTCAATTCAAAAGAGCTTTTCCATTTTTCGTACCAGAGATATATAGAAAACAGACTTCGTGAGGTGTTCGGATTCAAGGGGACGCCGATCAAGTTCATTATCAGGGAACGTGAAAAGGAGCAATTCTGATGTTTTATCTGAAGCTTGCGGGAGTAGTCGTGCTTGCGTATCTTCTCGGCAGTCTTTCGTTTTCGATAATAGCATCCGACGTGCTGGGCGAGGAGGACATCCGTAAAAAAGGAAGCGGCAACGCGGGACTGACGAACGCGATCCGCACCGGCGGGAGATGGGTCGCCGTAATGACGTTCATCGGCGACTCGCTCAAAGGCGTAGGCGCGATCTACGCGGCAAAATGGATCATGAGCGCCGAAGCGACTCCGAACGCCGTGCAATGGGGAATGTACGCCGCCGCGGTAGCCGTCATTTTCGGACACATTTATCCGGTCTTTTTCCGCTTTCACGGGGGAAAGGGCGTGCTTACCGCCGCCGCGTGCCTCGGAGTGCTAGACTGGCGCGCGCTTCTCGTGCTGCTCGGAGTGTTTCTTATCGTTTTTATTATCAGCGGCATCGTTTCGCTTTCCTCGATCATGGCGGCGGTGCTCATACCCGGCGCGATGATAATCTTCAACTCGAACGGGTTCTATTACTCGGTAATTTTCATGACGTTTATTGCCGTGACGATAATCGTCGGGCACAAAAAGAATATTGACCGCATCATATGCGGAACAGAGAAGAAACTGTTTTATAAAAAGGAGAAGTAAAATGGCTGCCATTACGGTTCTCGGCGCCGGAGGCTGGGGAATAGCATTCGGAATAATGTGCGACAGAAGCGGGAACAACGTAACGCTGTGGACCCCGTTCGATAACGAGCGCGAGCTGCTTCTGCGCGAACGCGAGCATACGGCGCTTCTCGAGGGAGTAAAGATCCCCGAGACGATAAAGATAACCTCTGATCTTTCGCCTGTTTCGGGATCGGATATCGTTGTCATAGCCGTGCCGTCTTCAGCCGTCAACGAGACCGCGTGCAGGATAAAGGGCATGCTTAATGAAAACGCCGTCGTCATATGCCTTTCAAAGGGCCTTGACGGCGACCGGTTCATGCTTATGCACGAGGTCATAAAGGAGCAACTCCCGGATTGCAAACTCTGCGTTGTCTCCGGTCCGTCCCACGCCGAGGAGGTCGCGCGCGATATGCCGACGGCGGTCGTCGCCGCCTCCGACGACGAGGAGGTCGCGAAATATGTTCAGCAGCAGGTCTCAAGCGATACGTTCCGCATCTACACCAGCACCGACGTGGTCGGCGTTGAGACCGCGGGCGCGATAAAAAACGTCGTCGCGCTTTGCGCGGGCGTACTTGACGGCATGGGCTACGAGGATAACACCAAGGCGGCGCTCATGACGCGCGGCATGAAGGAAATCTCCGATCTCGGCGTCGCGATGGGCGGCAGGAAGACGACCTTCCTCGGGCTCGCGGGGTTCGGCGACCTCATCGTTACCTGCACCAGCATGCACAGCCGCAACCGCCGCGCGGGCATACTCATCGGCAAGGGCTGTTCCGCGGAGGAGACGCTGAAAAAGATCGGCATGACCGTAGAAGGCTACGCGACGACAAAAGCGGCGTATAACTTTGCCCACGAGAAGAACGTGGAAATGCCGATCGTTACAGAAATGTACCGCGTGCTTTACGAAGGCAAGGATCCGCGCGACGCGCTGGCCGATCTGCTCAACAGGCCTATGAAGCCCGAATAAGCGGGAAGATATTCCGGCCCGACGGCGTTCTCGGGCATAATAAAAAATCCAACCGCTTTCGCGATCGGATTTTTATCTTGTTCTTGGAGCGAGCGTTAAACTCTCTCGACCTTTCCGGAACGCAGGCAACGAGTGCAGGCGTAAACGTGGGTCGGCGTGCCGTTCACCATAGCCT
>JAGDCE010000191.1 GCA_017958705.1 Clostridia bacterium | reverse complement strand
TATAATATTATAAACGACAAATATGAAATATGGAGGACCCTTATGAAAAAATCAGCGGCACGCATTGCCGTCAGACTTACGGCGCTCGTCACGTCGGTGCTTATGCTTTTGACTTCCTGCGCGAACGGCGGCGTTGAAACGACGGATATAACGACAGACAAACCGACCGAAGCCGTGACGACCGAGCCGGATACCGTGACCGAAACGGACGAGGAGACGACCGCGGCGCCGGAGCCGGTACAGCTCGGAACAGTGGAGCTTTATCAGCTCGTGCCCGAGACGTCGAGCCTTATGATGAGCTACGTCATAGTGACGCCTAACCGCAAAATCGTCGTCATCGACGGCGGGATCGACGGAACGGGGCTGAACGCCAAGACGTATCTGCAGAGCGCGATCCGCGCTATACTCGGGCTTGAAGACGGAGCGTATTTCGAGGTAGAGGCGTGGTTTTTGTCGCACGCGCACAAGGACCATTATAACGAGCTTGCGAAAATGCTCACTCAGTATACCGCGGAATCAAATTACAAGATCAACAACTTCTATTTCGATTTCCCAAAAATAGGCGAGGAATGGAAGAGCGCCGCCGGCGACAGTGATCACGATCTCGAGAAGCTCGGCGATCTGAAAAAGGGAATGGACAATTATTATTCGATAAACGGTTTCACCGGCATCAAAGGTGCCGACATCCCCGAGGATAAATGGACGAAGCCGGAAGACGCCGAAAACTACTATTACGAGCTTATAAACGGCGCCGTGATAAACGCCGATGCGATCGAACAGGGGCTGACGATAGACGTTGACGGCGTGACGTTCCGTATACTTATGACCTGGTGCGCGGAATCTAAATACGTCAACAGTACGTCTGTTATAAACCGTATGGAATACGGCGGTCACACTGTTCTGTTCCTCGGCGACTGCGCCGCAGACGAATGGAAGAGGCTGCTTGAAAAATACGACCCGGAACAGATGAAATCCGAGTACGTGCAGATGGGACATCACGGACAGGGAGGACCCGACAGGGAATTCTACGACGCGATCGACGCCGCGCATTCAAAGAGACTCTGGCCGACTCCCGCGTGGGTCTGGAGCGATCCGAATACGTACCGTATCGGAGAGACCAGAGAATGGATGGGCCTGCCGGTCGAGGCGGCGGATTTCAAACGCGAAGGTCATCTGAGCGACGGTAACGATTTCGTTGCGGGCTGTTATAAGAAATATCCGTCAAGCGCGGCGTATAAGGTCAGCAAATGGACCGCGTCGATACTCAACGCACAGCGCGTCGCCGTGTTTGAAGGCCCGATGCCGCAGTGACAGCGATCATTTGATAACAGGGAGAAACGTTATGAGAACAGGTATACAGTGGTGTCCCGAAGCGGATATCGAAGAAAAGATAAAAGAACTGCCGGTCATTAAAAGCCTCGGATACGACTGCATTGATTTCCAGTCGTTCTGCCATACGGAAAACGTGTTTTTCGGCGAGCCCGCGGAAGTATCACGTCTGCTGAAGACCGTCAGGAAAGCGGCTGAAGACGCCGGACTTTCGATAAGTCAGACGCACGGACCGTGGCGCTGGCCGCCGCAGGACGCGACGAAAGAAGACCGCGACGAACGCTATGAAAAAATGGTCCGCTCGCTTTACGGCACCGCCGAGCTCGGTTGTAACGATATGGTCATACATCCGATCATGCCGTTCGGCGACCATCAGAACCCGCATCCGGACGAATTCATGGAAATGAATCTGCAGTTCTTCACGCGCCTGACAGAAGAAGCTGTAAAGGCCGGCGTCGTGATAGATTTTGAGAACATGCCGATGCCGGCGCTCACTCTTGCGACGCCCGCGCAGATACTCGGCTTCGTCAAAGCGATAGATTCGCCGAATTTCCGAGTATGCCTCGACACCGGACACTGCTCCGTGACAAAATCGGATCCCGCCGGGGCGGTAAGGCTTATCGGCAAGGAATATCTTCGCGTACTTCACGTTCACGACAATGACGGCAGAGGCGATTTCCACTGGCTGCCGGAGACCGGCGTGATCGACTGGGCGGAGTTTTCGAAGGCATTGAACGACATCGGCTACGAAGGCGTTTTCTCGCTTGAGACGGACGTAAAACCGGCCGGTCTTACCGAAAAAGAATATCTTGAAAAAAGAAAAGAGCTCGCCCGGACCGCGTACAGACTCGCGAACGGCTGAGCTAATCCGCATAAAAAAACAGACCGGATTAGGGAGAGGCTATATAAAGAAGAAACAAACCCACTGTGACACCTTTCAATTATAGAAAGTGTCATAGTGGGTTATCCTGTTTCAGCTTGTCTTAACCATTCCGACACAGAAATGGTTTTTTATTCAGCTAAATTGCTCGCTTACGCTCGCAGCTAAATTGAAACCTGTCGGTTTCAGCTAAATTAAATTCGCCTCTTTCAGCTCGCGTCAGCGAATTTAGCTTGCGAAGCAAATTTAGCTGACCGAAGGTCAATTTAGCTCGCCGCTCGCGGCGAATTTAGCTGCGGTGTACTTCCTTACGAAGTACACCGCTACGGTCTGTTCTTTATCTGAGCGACAGAATCATCTTTGCCAGCCACAGCATCAGAGGTACGGTCAATACCGACAAAAGCGTCGTGAGCGAAGCAGATTTCGCGGCAAGCGCCGGGGAGATGTCATACGACTGCGCGTACATCGCGCAGTTCGTGGCGCAGGGAAGCGCGGTCAGCGTAGTGAACAGATAGACCATATCCTCCGGCAGCCGGCACAGCACGCACAGCCCGCAGACGAGCGCGGGAAGCGCGAGCAGGCGCATCGCGCATATCAAATAAACTTTCCAATCAAGGAACAGTTCTTTAATCGGGACTGACGCGAGTATCGAGCCGACGATTATCATCGAACCCGGTGCGCAGATCGAGCCGAGCATCGACACGGCGGACGCGACAGGCCCCGGCAGATCGAACGGCAGTATGTAAAGCAGTATACCGATGATGCACGGCACGGTGCCGAAATTGAGCAGCAGATTCAGCGGTTTGACTTTTATATCGTCGCGCCCGCGACCGAGCAGTACCATGCCGTACGTCCACAGAACGACCTGGAACGATATCAGAAAGAACGCGCCGTAAAACGCGCCGATATCGCCGAACAGCGCCTTCAGTACCGGTATCCCCATGAAACCTGTATTTGCGAATACGAGCGCGAACGTCCCGATCTTCCTGTCGTCCCGGTTTTTGAAAGGTTTCGTCACGAGGAACGCGACCGCGGCGCAGATGCCGAGCGAAATGAAGCCGAGACCGGTCACGGTGAAGCCCTTTTTCAGGTTTTCAAGCGAGAACTGCACGCCGCAGAGTGAATCTATTATCATAAACGGCTGAGCGACGCAGATGACGAATTTCGAAAAACCTTTTGTGAAAGTATCGTCGATCAGCCTGAACTTCGTTGCCGCAAAGCTCGTTATGACGATGATGAAAAGCGTGATGACGGTGGACGTCAGGCCGGAAATATTCGTCATGCTCTGCCTGCCAACTCGTCGGCTTTCGCCTTTATTTTAAGCATATCGGCAAGCATTTCGTCCTTTTTGCGCGGATCGCGCAGAAGCAGCGAGGGATGGTACACCGCCGTCAGTATCTTGCCTTTTCTCTCATAGAAGATACCGTGATCGCGCGTGATCTTGAAATCGGGCGAGATTATGCGGTAAGCCGCGATCCTGCCGAGACACACGATCATCTTCGGATCGATCAGCCGCGTCTGCTCGCGCAGATAATCTATGCACGCCGCCTGCTCCTCCGGGTTTGGGTCGCGGTTTTTCGGCGGACGGCATTTGATCGTGTTCGCTATGTATACGTCCTCGCGCCGCAGTCCGACGGCCGCGAGGTATTTATCGAAAAGCTGTCCCGCACGCCCGACGAAGGGTATGCCGGTATTGTCCTCGGTCTCGCCCGGCGCTTCGCCGATGAACATAATATCGGCGTCGGGCGAGCCGTCGCCGAATACAACGTTCCTGCGCGTTTCGCAAAGACCGCATCTGCGGCACTGCTGCACCGTCTGTTTCAGCTCGTTAAGATCCATTTGCCTGTCACCTCATCGCTTTTTTACCATTCTACCACTTTTTTTCGGATTTTGCAATATCGTTTACGGCATTTTCCGAAATTAAAAACGGATAATGTTCGCATATACCGTAAAAAACAGCCGGTCTGTCGGTGTAAACGTCCGTGCACAGCTCAAACGCGGCGGCGACGCCGTACGGCGCGCCGGAAAACTCCCCGTCTTTATACGTGATGTGAAGGTAATACGTCCCGTCTTTGCCGTACAGTTCGCTGTGCGCAGCGTTGTCCGCTATGCAGACGCACGCGGCTTTCAGCGCATCATATCCGTCAAAGCATAGGACCGAGTTGTGGAATCCGGTGCGCGTGCGCATCCGGATAACGAAATAACCGTCTTCATATCCGTATTCGAGCGTACATTCGGACGCTGTGAACCCGAACCCGAGCTCTGAGCGCGCTATGCCAGATATGACCTCGGCAGCGTCGCCGTCGGCCGGCCGGTCGATCCTGATGCCGAGTTCCGCGGCGTCTTCCTCCGTCAGATACGCGGCGATCTCGGTCTGTGAAAGTCGTTGTATCTTCATATCCCGCCTCCCCCTATATTATAAACAAATATTACAAATGCGGTGATAACTATTGACTGCACCGAAAAAATATGTTATAATGATCGCGCCGCAAAGGCTATATGAACGAACGGATGAAGGACAATGCAACTGAAAAGGATTTTAACAGCGGCGCTCGCGCTGTGTCTGTTTATGATGTGCGGATGCGAAAGGATCGTATCCGGCCTCATTGACGATACCACGGCTGACCCGGACGTCAGCGTTTTCGTGCCGGTCGAAATCGAAGACGGGAGCCTGTATTTCAAGGATTTCGACGGCAACGAGATAGTGCTCAACGGCGCGCCGTCGTCTGTGGCGTCGCTTTCGCCGATCGCCACGGAGATAATAATCGGCATCGGCGCCGGCAGATACATAAGCGTGATCGATTCGGAATCCGCGAAGCTTGAAGGCGCGCCGATCTCGGCAGTGACCGTGCCGTACTATTTCAGCGAAACGGAAACGGTAAAGGCGAAGGCGCCGCAGATCATCTTCTATTCGGACGGATCGCTCGATCTGATATCGATCATGGCATTCAAAAACGCCGGGATGACGCTCATCCGCATACCGGACAAGGGCAGCATTGCGACCGCCGAGGCAAACATCAGATTCATCGCCGCGATGCTGTTCCGCGAGGCGGCGGGCGAGAGGATAGTCACGGAGATGCGCGAGGAGATGGAGCGCATGAGACTCGCCGCCGAGATCGTCGGCGTCAGAAAGACCGTCTATATCGAGGGCAGAAGCGCGTTTTACGCATACGGCGGCGAGACGATCGTCAGCGAGCTCTGCGCCTGCTGCGGCGCCGACAACGTGTTCACGGAATTTCCCCAGAACAAAACCGTAACCGCCGCGCAGCTCGTCGAAAAGGACCCGGAGGTCGTCATAATCCTGACGAACGATCCCGACAACTTCAACAAGGAAGAATTCCGCAAAAGGGAAGGCGTGACGCAGATCTACGCGAGCCGTACGAAAGCGATCTACGCGCTCGACATGACGACCGCCACGAGACCCACGCAGAATATCGTCAAAGCGCTTTCCGATCTCGGAAAGATACTGAAGATCACGAAATGAGGAACGAAAATGATAAAAACGTCGGTTGAAGAATATAAGAATTACGGCAGGGTGCTTCGCATAGACGACGGCGCGCTCGACGTCAGAATCACGCTCGATCTCGGACCGCGCGTAATATACTGCGCGCTGAAGGGCAAAAACAACGTATTTTTTGAAGATCTTGAACGCAGGACCTGCTGTGAAAAAGCGGAGATGTCCGCCTTTTACGGAGCGGGGCGCTATTGGTATCTGTACGGCGGCTACAGACTGTGGATGTCGCCCGAATATCTGCCCTACACTTACTACCCGGACAACGGTCCGGTCAGGTATTCTGTCGACGGCGACACCGTGACGTTCACGCCGGCGCCGCAGACAGAAAACGGACTTCAAACTTCGTATTCTCTGACGTTTGACGGCAAGAGCGGTATCCGCGTCGACAACGTTATTAAGAATATTTCGGAAGAAGAGAAGAATGGAGCCGTATGGACGCTGTGCGTCATGTCACAGCACTCGCATACATTTGCCGCTCAAAGCGTCAGAGATACCGGGCTTCTGCCGAACCGCACGCTCGTCCTGTGGCCGTATACGGACGTACACGACGACCGCATCAGGATCGGCAACGGTCTTGTCGACGTCAGGCAGGATCCGGACGGCGACGGCGCGCTGAAGATAGGGATCAACAACGAGCTCGGCAGGATAATGACGCTTACAGCGGATAACCAGCTTTTCACGCAGAGTTTCGAGGTCGATCACGGAAACGGAGCGTATCCCGACGGAGGATGCAGCACGGAGATCTATTCGTGTCCTGACTTCACGGAGGCAGAGGCGCTGTGCCCGCTGAGTACGTTCGGACCCGGCGAGTCGTTAAAGTTTTCTCTGTGCTGGAAGCTTTCGGCGATTGAGGTAAAGGACACGGAGCTTGCGACGCTCGAGGCATTGATACGCGGTTGATTTTAGAAAATATAACCAAAAATTCAAATTAAATTTTGCAATTTTTATTTACTTTTTGCCTGAGTCGTGATATAATAAAATTGCGGCGGGAAACGCCGCGTATATCCGAAAGAAAGGCAGGGTAAGGAAATGAAGATTCTGATTGTTTCCAAGCAGACAGAAGTGACCGATGATCTGAAGGTTCTGTTCGACAAGAAGCTCAAAAAGTTCGACAAATTCTTCGGAGACAAGGCTGAAGCCACGGCAACACTTAAGGAACGTAAGAACAACGACAAGAAAGTCGAGCTTACGATCAACGTCGGCGGAACGCTGTTCCGCGCGGAGGAAACCGCACCTTCCTTCCAGACCGCTCTCGATTCGGTGATGAGCAGTATCGAGAGACAGATCAGAAAGCACAAGACCCGCATCCAGAAACGCATCAGGAACAACGACTTCGCAAAGGCTACGGCGGATCTGCCGGAGGCCGAAGAGGAGAAGGAGTTCGACATCCGTGTCAAGGAGTTCGACATCAAGCCCATGACGGCTGAAGAAGCCATCCTGCAGATGAACCTGCTCGATCACAGCTTCTTCGTGTTCGAAAATGAAGCGACCGGGAAGATCAACGTAGTCTACAAGAGAGAATCGAACAGCTACGGTCTGATCGAACCCGTCAAATAGATCATATTGCGGAACAGGCCCGCCGCTTCATGCGGCGGGTCTTGATTAAAGGAAATGAAAAACATAATCGATACAATGACAATTGAGGAAAAGGTAGGTCAGCTTTTCCTCGCACACTGTCCCTCTGAAGGCGCGGAAGAGATCGTCAGTCGGCTGCATCTCGGAGGCCTTCTGATGTTCGCTCACAACTTCGAGAACAAAACGCCCGATTCCGTGCGGCAGTTCACGTGCTCGTGCAACGAGGCCGCGCGTATACCGCTTTTGATAGCGGCGGACGAAGAAGGCGGAACCGTCGTACGCATAAGCAAATTCCCGCAGTACAGAGCGGAACCTTTCAAATCGCCGAAGGACATCTACGCGTCGGGCGGCTTTGAAGCGGTCCGGTCCGAGGCTGAGGAGAAAGCCGGACTGATGCTGAGCCTCGGCGTCAATTACGATCTGGCGCCTGTCTGCGATTATACGGACGACGACAGCAAATACATAGCGAAAAGATCGTTCGGGCACACTCCGGAAGAATGCGCGGAATTCATCCGCGTAAGCGTCGATGCAATGACGTCGGCGGGGCTGTGCACGTCGCTCAAGCATTTTCCCGGATACGGCGGAAATTCAGACACGCACATGGGGATGTCGACCGACGTACGCGATATCTCGGAATTTGAGGAAAAGGATCTTCTGCCGTTTTACGCGGGAATCGCCGCCGGCGCGCAGAGCGTGATGGTCGCGCACAACATAGTGACGTGCTTCGATCCTGATTATCCGGCGTCACTGTCATATAAAGTCCACGAATATCTGCGCGAAAAAATCGGATTCGACGGCGTCATAATAACTGATTCGCTGACGATGAACGCGATAAGGCAGTTCACGGGCGGCGCCGATCCGTGCGTCCGCGCGCTGCTTTGCGGCAACGACATGATTATAACGTCGCTTTTTGAGGACGGTTACAACTGTATCTTAAACGCCGTCAAAAGCGGAGTGGTGCCGATGAGCCGCCTCGACGAAGCCGTATGCAGAATACTTCAAATGAAAAGAAAAATAGGGCTTGACATTGGAGCCTGACGGTGATAAAATAGAAAAAAACGGAGGCAGTTATGAGCTACGCCGATAAAGTATTTATAGATAACGTGACGGATATAATGAAAAACGGCGTCTGGGACACGGATCTTGACGTCAGGCCGAAATGGGAGGACGGGACGCCCGCGCACACCGTGAAAAAGTTCTGTATCGTCAACAGATACGACCTTTCCGCGGAATTCCCGATACTCACGATCCGCCGTACTTACATAAAATCAGCCGCTCAGGAACTTTTGTGGATCTGGCAGAAAAAATCGAATAAAATAGCGGATCTCGAAAGCCATATCTGGGATCAGTGGGCGGACGAGAACGGCACTATCGGCAAAGCTTACGGTTATCAGCTCGGCGTGAAGCACCGCTATAAGGAAGGCATGTTCGACCAGGTCGACCGCGTCTTATACGACCTCAAATACAACAAAGCCAGCCGCCGCATAATCACGAATATATATAACCACGCGGATCTGTACGAAATGGCGCTTTATCCCTGCGCCTACAGCATGACGTTCAACGTCAGCGGCGACAGACTTTGCGCGATCCTCAACCAGAGATCGAACGATATGCTCGTCGCCAACAACTGGAACGTCGCGCAGTACGCGCTGCTCGTGATGATGATGGCGCAGGTGTCCGGCCTCAAACCGGGAGAATTCGTGCACGTCATCGCTGACGCTCATATCTACGACAGACATATCCCGATCGTGGAAAAGATAATCAAAAACGAGCCGAAGCCGGCGCCGAAGCTCATACTCGATCCGGATATAAAGGATTTCTACCAGTTCACCAAAAACAGCTTCAGACTCGAAGGGTACGAGTATACTGATCTTGATGAAAAGATACCGGTAGCCGAATAAGGAGAAACAATGTTAAAGATGATCGTCGCCGTCGCCGACGGCTGGGCAATCGGATACAAAGGAGATCTTCTGGCGAGGATCTCGACCGATCTGAAACGCTTCAAGGAGCTTACGACCGGTCACGCCGTCCTTATGGGCTACAACACGCTTTTGTCGCTCCCCGGCTCAAAACCGCTGAAAAACCGTGAGAACATCGTGCTTTTCCCGGGTGATCCCGGAATTGACGGCGTGCGAGTCGTTCACAGCCTCGAAGAAGCGGTCGACACGGCGTTTTGCATTAAAGACAAAGACGTTTTCGTTATCGGCGGCGGCTCCGTCTACAATCAGATGCTCCCGTATTGCGATACGGCGTATATAACGAAGATAGACAAACACTACGACGCAGACACGTTCATCCCTGATCTCGACGCTTTGCCCGACTGGTACGTTGCGGAGGAGAGCGAGCAGTATCACGATACGGACGGAACGCCGTACAGATATGTTACATATAAGCGCAGAAAGATAGTGACTTTCATCGGCGCCGGCATGATGGCGTCGGCGCTTACCGTCCCCGCGTACGACAACGGGGTCGAGGTGCGCCTCGTCGGGACTCCTCTTGACGATGATATCATCGACGGGCTTCGCGCGGACCGTTATCACATCAATCTGAAGCGTTACGTGCCGGATATCTCGTTTTACAAGTTCGACGAGATAGAAGCGGCGCTCGACGGTGTTTACGACGTCGTCTGCGGCGTGAGCAGCTTCGGCGTTCAGTGGTTCTGCGACGAGGTCGTCTCGCGTCTGCGTCCCGGAGTCCGCGTGCTGTCGGTCACGAAAGGACTTATCGACAACGGCGACGGCACGGTCACCTCTTTCCCGGATCTGTTCGCCTCGTGCGCTAAGCCCGGCGTGCGGTTCGCCGCAATCGGCGGAGC
>JAGDCE010000190.1 GCA_017958705.1 Clostridia bacterium | reverse complement strand
TAATGATTATAAAAATGATTATTTGCAGATGCTTTCAACAATCAGAGCAAAACTCAATGATTAACACAATGTGCGAAAACAGCGAGTTCTTTTGTGTCTAAAGCCATTTGCGATCGGGCTCGCATTTGAATTAACCAAAAAATGTACCTCAATACTTAAAAAGAAGACGGTTTTTGTGCCGTCTTCTCAGAGTGAAGACAAAGTCTCGAAAGGGGCTTGGTCTTCACTCTGAAAGATCCCGTTCATGCGGGATCTTTTTTTGTCCGAAAAATATTGACTAACGGCGGCAGTAATGATATAATTCATTGCAGACCACATAAGTGAGGTATTACTATGAAAAGGTTTTTGACTATACTTCTTTTGCTTGCTTTACTGCTTTGTTCCTGTACGTCCGGCGGGGAAGAGCAGACGACGGAAGGCGAGACCGCCGCCGTTGCAGCGACTGAGCCTGCCGTAACGGAGCCGGTCGAAACCGTCGTCGCGCACGAAGCGGCGCCGGTCGACGGCTTTAAAATGAGCCGCATGCTGAAGGAGACGACGACCGAGGCATCCGGCACTGCGAGCGTCAGCGTCAGAGGCGGCGGTGAATATACGGTCGAGTTTGAGAGCCGTTTTTACGGTCCGCAGAGCATGATCGACCGCGACTCCCACCATATGGGGGACCTTTACGTCGCTGCGAATTACGCAAAGGAATATCCGCAGGACACGGATTACTTCTTCGGTGAATTCACCGGGGACAGATTCAGCGAATACCTGACTTTCAACAGCGGCGAACTGAAAATGTATAAAGGCAAGGGCACGTACGCCAGATACAACGACTCGAAGCTGCTTTATACCCAGAAGATCGACGTCGACGGCGTGCTTCGCGGCACCGGAGATTTCAACGGCGACCGCTTCACGGATCTGCTTTTCGTGTCGGAAAAGAAGACCGTTTTCATCGGCTTCGGCTCCGGGGACGGATTTGATTTCGTGTCGTTCGGCATCCTTCCCGGAAGCGAAAAATATGAAAAAACGGACTTCTGCCCCGGCGATATCAACGCTGACGGATACACCGACATAATCGCGGTCAAGGGCTTTGACACCGCGTCGTGGGCGGTGAAGGACAGCACGGCTGTGCTTTATTCCGAAAAAGCGCTCAATATCAAGGATGAATACGATCTCTTCGCCGTAGCCGACATCAATGCAGACGGCGTCTGCGATCTTATCGTCACGATGCCCGGCACCGGCGTAAGAACGTATTTCGGCAGTAAGGACGGCCAGTTCGGACCTCACGAGAACGAGATCGGCAATTTCAACTTCTATCCCACGTGGGAATCACAGCTGCCGATCAAATACATGACTCCCGGCGACACGAACGAGGACGGAGTCTCCGACCTCGTCGCCACGATGAAGATAAAAGTCAAAAGCGAGAGTTACCTCGTCTGCTCGCTCACTTATCCGACTGAAGCTCCGGCGTACGACTATTCGACGAGCATCCTCAAAAAGGACGACGGCACGTATATCCTGTATAACGGCGGTTTATACGTCGATTACAATAAAGACAAATACAATCCGACCGACGGCGACCACGTACTCGTCTATACGTCCGACGACGGCGAACGCTGGATCCGCAGCATCGACGCGCCGGCGTTCTTCCTCGGCGGCGAGCTCGGCATCCAGAATGAATGGTGGAGCGGCAACACGATCGAGCCGGAGGTCGTCTGCGTCGACGGCGTCTATTATATGTACTGGCAGTGCGAGAACTATACGCATCTTGAAGACGGAACTCTCATAGGCCATGACAAAATAGGCGTTGCCACGTCGACGGACGGACTCCATTTCGAACGTAAAACGGATAAACCCGTGATCGTCAACGAACCG
>JAGDCE010000189.1 GCA_017958705.1 Clostridia bacterium | reverse complement strand
TGCAGAGAGGCTCCGCGGAGGCTTACAGCGCCGTGTCGGTGCCGGTGGAAGGGACGATCCTCACCGTGTTCCGCGACGCGGTGTCGTACGCCGGTGAAAGACTCGGCGACGACAGCACGCTCGACAGCTATTTCATGGATCTTATATCCGAGCTGAGAAACTCGCTTCAGCGCACGCCTGAGCTTCTCGACGTGCTGAAGGATGCGGGAGTCGTCGACAGCGGCGGCGCGGGTCTCGTCTACATAGTCGAAGGCATGAAGAACGTCATAGACGGCGCCGAGATCGGCGGAGTGCAGACGGAGAGCGCCGGCGGACCGAAGCACGTCAATATCACGACGTTCACCGAGGACAGCGTGCTCGAATTCGGCTACTGCACGGAATTTCTGCTCAGGTTGCAGAGGAGCAAGGTCGATCTTGAGAAGTTCGATATCGACGCGTTCACGGATCTGATAAAAAGCATGGGCGACTCCGTCGTGTCTTTCCGCGACGGCTCGATCGTCAAGGTCCACGTCCATACGATGTTCCCCGGACAGATCCTCAATGAATGCCAGAAATACGGCGAGTTCCTCACGCTGAAGATAGAGAATATGATGCTCCAGCACAACGAGACGATGATCGAGAACCGTTTCGAGTTCACCGTTGAGAAACCGAAGAAGAAATACGGCGTCACGGTCGTCGCTTCCGGTCAGGGGCTCAAAGATACGTTCGTTTCGCTCGGCGCCGACGTCGTCGTCGACGGCGGACAGAGCATGAACCCGTCCTCGGGCGACTTCATCAGGGCGTTCGGCGAGATAAACGCCGATACGATACTCGTGTTCCCGAACAACGGCAACGTGATCATGGCGGCGCAGCAGGCGGCGGATATGTACGACAAGGCCGACGTCCGCGTTATACCGACGCATACCGTCGGAGAGGGATATTCGGCGCTTTCGATGCTCGACACCGAGGGCAAGGATCCCGATCAGGTCGTAAGTGAAGCCAAAATGTACGCGGACGGCGTTTTCACCGGATTCGTGTCGCGCGCCGGCAGGACCACCGTCATGGACGGCGTCTCGATCGTCGACGGCGATTACATCGGTTTCTCGGACGATATCGTCTATTCCGATTCGCCCGATAAATGCGAGGCCGCGCTGACGCTTTGCGAGCGTCTCAACGCCGCCGATTTCGACGTGATACTTCTGCTCTGCGGAGCGGACGCGACCGAGGAGGAGTCACAGCGGCTCTGTTCCGCGTTGAACAGCCGCTACGGCGATACTGAGATCATAATGATCGACGGAGGTCAGCCTCTGCACGATTTCATCATAGTGCTTGAATAAACGGAGGAAAAACCATGCTTGTTCTTTTTACAGACACCGACACAGACTTTACCCCTGAACTGGCAAAACAGTACGATTATCACCTCATAAGCATGCCGTACAGCGTTGACGGCAAAACCATCTATCCCTACGAGGATTTCGACGTTTTCGAGGGAAAAAAGTTCTATAATATGCTCAGATCAGGCGTCCTGCCGACGACGAGCGCGATAAGCGAAAGCAGATATACCGAGTATTTCGAACCGTTCTTCGCAAACGGCGACGACATCCTTTACGTCCATTTCTCCCGCGCCATGTCAATGACGTTCGGAAATATGGACGCGGCGGTCGCTAAACTGCTCGAGAAATACCCGGAAAGGAAATTCTACACGATCGACACCAAAGGCATAACGATCACGAGCTTCATAATCATCGACGAGATAGGTCAGATGTACAAGGCCGGCAAGTCCGTGGAGGAGATGATTTCGTGGGCGGAAAAGGAAGTCGATCATTTCTCGACGTATTTCTACGCCAACGACCTCAAATTCTTCAAGCGCAGCGGCAGAGTCAGCGGCATAACCGCGGCTATGGGCACGCTCATCGGCGTACGTCCGATAATACATATAAACAAAGAAGGCAAAATGGTCAGTATCGGCAAGGAGCGCGGCAAGAAAAACGCTCTGAACAGACTGCTCCAGTACACGATAGACAAAGGCGAAGATATCAAGGCCCACAAGGTCGTGATCGCCCATTCCGACGCGGACGAGGACGTCGCCGAGCTTAAGGCGCTGCTTCGCGCGCAATACGGCGACGATCTCAATATACAGGTCGTCATCGCCAACCCGACTTCGGGCAGCCACTGCGGTCCCGACTGCGTGGGCATAGCATTCCATTCGTCCGGCAGAGAATAAGGTGACGTCATGGTAACCGTCATCGAGGTCAGAACAAAAAAACAAAAGCGGGAATTCCTTGATTTCCCGCTTAAGCTGTATAAGGACGTCCCGTATTTCTGCCCGCCGCTCTACGGCGACGAGAAAAAGATTTTCCGGGACGATTACGTCTACAACGACCAGTGCGACACGGTATATTACAACGCCTACGAGGACGGCGTCATGGTCGGCCGCATCTCGGGGATCCTTCAGCGCGCGCACAATAAAAAGACGGGTGAGCGCCGGGTCCGCTTCACGAGATTCGATGCGATAGACGACCAGCACGTCGCCGACGCGCTGTTTTCCGCCGTCGAGGACTGGGCGGGATCGATGGGGATGGACACCGTCTTCGGGCCGATGGGCTTTTCGGATCTTGAGCGCGAGGGTCTTCTGATCGAGGGCTTCGATCAGATGTCCACGTTCGAGGAACAGTACAATTACGATTACTATCAGAAACTCATAGAAAACTGCGGTTACGTGAAGGAAGTCGACTGGAACGAGAGCCGGATATATCTGCCCGAGGTCTGGGACGAGAAGCTCGAGCGGACCGCGGAGCTTATCATGAAGCGTTACGATCTGCACGTCGGCGAGGCGAAAAACGTAAACGACTTTCTCGACAGATACGCCGATCCGTTCTTCGATCTGCTCGACCGCTCGTACGCCGACGTCTACGGCACCGTGCCGTTCACAGACGGCATGAAAAAGATGATGATCACAAACTTCAAACTGTTGATAGATCTTCATCACGTATCCGTACTGCTCAACAATAAGGGCGAACTCGTATGTCTCGGCCTCTGCTTCCCGTCGATATCGGAGGCGGTGCGCAGATCGGACGGACATCTCACGCCCGCGGCGCTTTTCAGGATACTGAAAGCCATGAAAAAGCCGAGGATACTCGATTTCGGGCTCGTCGGCGTCGATCCGGATTACGCGAACCGCGGCATCGGCGCGATCGCCTCGTATCAGATAATGAGGATGCTTCGCGACGAAGGCGTGGAATACGCGGAAACGAACCTCAACCTTGAGGACAATCACGCGATCCAGAACATGTGGAAAAGATTCAGACGCGTCATACATAAGAAAAGACGCGCGTACATAAAAAGATTAGAGGTATGATATGATTAAAGTTGTCGTTGACTGCTTCGGCGGAGACAACAGCCCGGGTGCGAACGTATCGGGCGCCGTCGCGGCGCTGAACAAAAACAGCGATCTTTATATTATCCTGACCGGCGACGAGGCGGCGATAAAGGAACAGCTTTACGGCAGGGAATATCCGGCGGACAGACTCACGATCATACACGCGCCGGAGGTCATAGGCTGCGACGAAAAGCCGACCGAAGTCATAAAAACGAAGCGAAACAGCAGCATGATGGCGGCGATAGACTGTCTGCGGACGGACTCTGCGGTCTCCGGGATGGTCTCCGTCGGCTCGACCGGCGCGCTCATCGCCGCGGCAACGCTGCGCGTCGGACGTCTTGCCGGCGTCATGCGCCCGGCGTTCTGCCCGATCCTGCCGACTATGAACGGCGGAGTCGTCGGCATATGCGACAGCGGCGCGACAGTCGACTGCACGCCCGAGATGATGAAGCAGTTCGCCGTTATGGGAAGCATTTATCTGCAGAGCGCGTTCGGCGTGGAGTCGCCGCGCGTCGCGCTGTTGAACGTCGGCACCGAAGCCGAAAAGGGCGACAAGCTGAGAAAAGAGACTTATCCGCTGCTGCAGGCGGAGCAGAGCATCAATTTCACCGGCAACATGGAGAGCCGCGATCTGCTTTCCGGCAAATACGATCTCGTCGTATGCGACGCGTTTTCCGGCAACGTGCTGATCAAATCGACGGAAGGCGCCTGCCTCGAAATGCTCAAAATGCTTAAAAAGAACATATACTCGAAGCCGATATACAAACTCGGCGCGCTGCTGCAGAAAAAGATGTTCTCAGACATTAAGCAGTTCATGAATTATCAGAACTACGGCGGATCCGTCATGCTCGGAACGAGAAAGACTGTCGTCAAAGGGCACGGCAGCAGCAACGAAAAGGCCGTGGAGGTCTGCATAGAACAGGTCGTCCGCGCGGAGAGCGCGAGGATGAACGAAAGGATCAGCGAAGCGCTGACACAGACGACGTAAAACATCCGAGGTCCTGACTTGACAAGTCAGCTCTTCTGTGCTATAATAAGGAAAACTTTTAAACGGAGGAAAGAGTTTTGAAAAAGTTTTTATCATTATTCATATGTATGCTTCTCGTAGTCCTCGCAGCCGTCCCGGCTCTCGCCGGCAACAGTGACGACGCTGTGAAGGCGGCAAAGCTTGACCTTCTTGCCGAGGTAGCCCCCGGCGATATAAACGGCGCTATCCAGATGAGAGGCTTCACCGCTTCTCCCGACGGAAAGTACGTTTACGGCGGATTTTTGCAGGGCGGGCGCTACGTCGTCAGATTCGACGTAAGCAAGAACTGCGAGCAGGCGGGCTCCTACAAACCCGAATCGGATGACAACGAGCTTTACTGCAAAGGCCTCGCGGTCGACGACCGCGGATATCTGTTCGTCGGCATCACGCACGCCAGCCATTCCGATATTTCCGTGGCGGCGGTCGATCCCGATATGAAACAGGTCGGCATCCTAAATGAAGACCTCGGCAGCCCCAACACCGGCATCAACGGCGTTGCGGTCCGGAAGCTTGACGGCAAATATCTGCTCTATGCGGTGACCGCGTACGACGTCGATTCCGTCCGCTGCTACGACGTCACCGACCCGACAAACATCAAACTGTATACCGCGTTCGGCAATAACGGCGCCATGGATTACGCCGCTGTCACCGGCGGTGAAAAAGACCCGAGCTACGTGGCGGTCGACGAAGACGGCTA
>JAGDCE010000188.1 GCA_017958705.1 Clostridia bacterium | reverse complement strand
GGCAGACCGTGTGTATCCCATCCGGCTTTACGCAGGACGTGATAGCCCTTCATCGTTCTGTAACGCGGGATCATGTCCTTTATGACACGTGTAAGGACGTGGCCGATATGCGGCTTGCCGTTGGCCGTCGGCGGTCCGTCGTAGAACGTGTAATCAGGCGCGCCTTCGCGCAGTTTCAGGCTTTTTTCGAATATCTTGTTTTGTTCCCAGAAATCCTGAACGGCTTTCTCGCGGGATACGAAGTCAAGTGACGTGTCGACCTTGCTGTACATAATAACTCCTTAAATACAAATGCTCTCATCGCAGAATGAGAGCATAGTTATACATTATGATAAACATACGAACATATGCCCCCTCCTTGACGCGGAGGACACGGCGCATTCTACTTGTTTCCTTTCGGTGCGCTGCTCCGAAGTGATTTTCACGTACGCGGCGGGCTACCGTCTCACACCGTACACGGCTCGCTGATGCTCTCCATTGCATACGTTACTGTCTTCATCATAGCAGATATGCGGATTATATCATATATCTTTTTGTTTGTCAAGTATTATATCAAAAAAATCTGCTTATCAGAAATATGACCGAAACTGCGATAACAGGCAGTGTCAACACTAAAAGCGGTATTTTTATGCCCGGTTCAGTCTTTTTGTTCTGATACATGTTTACTATCACAATGATGAACATGATTATCACGAACGGTATGGTAATATACGCTATCTTCGATACGGCTTTGCACCATGAATACGTTTCGCTTTGCAGCTGCAAAAAATAAGTAAAGATGAATATGAGCAGGATATACGTTATGATCAGCGCGACCCATAAGGCATTTTTAACTCTTTTCATCACACACCCCGCTTATAACGAGACGATAAGCGCCGCGACGGGCACGATTATCACCGGCAGCGTAAGGATGAGGAACGGCACTTTTATGCACGGTCTCACCGGCTCTTTTTCCGCTAAGCTCTTTACCACAAAGACGCCTAAAACGATAACAACAGGGACGGATATATACGCCGATTTTGCAAGCTGACCGAGGTACGGCGAGGCGATCGCGTAATGATTCATAACTATGATGAAGAAAACAAATGAAAGGGCGTAGAATACCATTAGTAATGTCCACAACGCGCGGATCAGGCGTACTTTACTCTTCATTGCGTCGCCCCTTCTTTTTGCTTTCTGCTCGACATTTGGCGCTGAGCCATTACGAGATCGTAATAAATCCCCTTCTTCCGCATCAGCTCATCGTGCGTTCCGACCTCGGCAACGGTACCTTTATCGAGCACTAAGAGATACGTGGCGTTTCGCAGAGTCGATAAGCGGTGCGCTATCGCTATAGTCGTTCTGTCTTTTATAAGTTTCTGCAGCGTATCCTGTATGTTCTTTTCTGTCTCCGTGTCAAGCGACGCGGTAGCCTCGTCGAGTATCAGTATTTTCGGATCGTGCAGCAACGCTCGCGCGATAGAAATGCGCTGACGCTCGCCGCCGGACAGCGTATGACCGTTTTCGCCGATCACGGTATCGTATCCGTCGGGAAGCTTTACTATGAACTGATGCGCGCCCGCCGCCTTGGACGCTGCGAGTACAGTCTCTTTGTCACATCCGGGACGTGCGTACGCGATATTGTCGTAGATCGTGCCTTTGAACAGGAAAGTCTCCTGAAGCACGACGCCTATCTGACTTCTCAGACTGCTTTGAGAGTATTCCTTAAGATCCGTGCCGTCAATGGATATCACGCCGATGTCGGGATCGTACATACGCATTATAAGGTTTATCAGCGTCGATTTTCCGACGCCTGATCTGCCGACGAGGCCGACCATATCTCCCTTTTTTATCTTAAGGTCGACGTGTTTCAGCACGTCCGTACCTTCGTCGTAACCGAAGGTCAGATCTTTTATCTCGATGTTGCCTTCGATCTCTTTTTCGATCGCGTTTTCGGTGTCAGCGACGTCCTGCTTCTCGTCTATCACGTCAAATATCTTGACGATAGACGTGACGGAGCGGGTCAGAAGGCGCGGCAGATAAGCGATCCAGTCGATAGGACCGTATATCAGCGCGACGTATGAAGAAAGCATCGCAGCGTCGCCGAGCGTCATCGTCCTTCCGAGTATGCGTGAACCTGTATAGTACATCAGAAGCAGGCTTCCGATATTCAGCACAAACGTGAAGATCGGGTCGACTACATTGAACACGGTCTCGTTTTTGATCGCTATATCGCGCTCCTCCGAAACGGCTTTGTCGAATCTTTCGAATTCCTTCTTCTCCGTGCGGTATGCTTTCACGACGCGTATGCCGGAAAAGATATCATACAGGACAGAACCGGATCTCGACTCCGCTTCCCACTGTCGTGAATAGATCTTGCGGAAGAATTCGTTTGCAAACCATATCGCGAAAATACAAACGGGCACGGGAACGAGTATCAGAAAAGCGAGGAACGGATCGTAGATGAACAGGATCACGCTTATCGCGATCATAAGCAGCGTCTGCTGGATTATGTTCGGCATCTGTCCGACTATGAAATTCTCAATCTGCGCCGTATCGCCAGTGACGCGCCTCATCAGCTCACCCGAAGTGCGGCGCGTAAGAGTCCTCACAGACATTTTCTGTATCTTTTCAAACACGACTCTTCGCAGATCTACGATGAAGCCCGTGCCCGCCTGCATAATCGACAGGTTGCGTAATGCGTTAATAACGTACGACGCCAGCTGCAGCGCAAGCATCAGAAGTACCGTCAGGATGAATCCCGTTAATACTTTACCCGCACCGCCGGAACTTACCGCGATTTTTGCCTCCGCCGAATCTATGTAGCCGTCAACTAAAAGCTTGTTGACGTACGGTCCGGCGATACTCACGGCGAAGCCCGCGAAAAACAGTACGATCGATATTATGATATACCAATTATATGGAGACGCGAGTTTAAGAAGTCTTTTTATCATACTGCCTTTGTCGGCGCATTTCGCACAGACGGTGAGTCCGTTGCTGAGAGTTCTTCCGCATTTCGGGCATACGCGGCTCAGACGAAGTTCGGAATCGTCTTTGTACGTCCCGGTCTCTTTGAGCTGCTGCAGCCTCTTGGCGTTCTTTGAAAGCAGTTCACGCGAAGAATCGGAGGCGCGGCAAATAAGATGCTCGCCGTCGCCGTCCGTTACGGTAAGCTCCGACGCGCCGATCAGCCGGATAAACTCGAATTTTTCGCAGTCGGCTACGCGGAATAACTTATGCATCATTCCGTTTTGATAAACGGCGACAGTCTCTTCCGTTATGATTACCGCGCCGTCGGTTTTGTTGCCGTCCTCGTCGACGTCGAATGAAAACGCGGTGATAAAAGTCCCGGCGAGCCCTTCGTGAGGAAGACTTTCGTAAAGCCTCAGCTTCTTCTGCTCCGGCGACAATATTCTGTTTTTCAAGATACCACCTCCGTTACAGGAACAGTTCTATCCTCTTGAAGCTCTTTCTGTCAAGCGCGGAAAGCGACGGTATCTCGTATCTGTTCCCGTCGATATCCGATATATAGATCCTGTCGTCGTCTATTTTCGTGATGCTTCTGTAAGTATCACGGACCGTGAATTCAAACTCGCCCGAATCGTCCTCGGCTTTCCAGTACGAATAACCGTATCTTTCGTTGACGGACTTTATCTTTTTGATGATGAATACGCGGTATCTTCGTCCGAGTTCACGCTCGATCAAAGCTTTGACTTCTTCGCCGAAATCGCCGGCGTCACGTATGAGACCGAGCTCGTTTCCCTCGCGGTCGAGCACAGATATAAATCCGTTTTCGGTCTCGTGCGGAAAACACCTGTGCAGAAACACGCGCCCGACGTCTTTTGTCTCGCCGTCTTTTGTCAGTTTCATCGTTATCATGCCGCCGTTTTCGCTGAATTCGGCGTCGGACTTGGTAAGATATTCGATTTTTATAATTTCAGATAATTTCGTTTTCTCTTCCATTTTACTCCTCCACACCGATGTTTTTCAGCGCCTCGAGCTGCAATCTGTACAGATCATAATATATGCCTTTTTTGCGTATCAGCTCGTCGTGAGTGCCGCTCTCCGGCATCTTTCCGTTTTCTATCACTATCAGCTTGTCCGCGTCTCGAAGCGTCGAGAGGCGGTGTGCGATCATTATCGTCGTTCTGCCTTTGGAAAGCAGACTCAGCGCATGCTGGATCTTCCGCTCGGTCTGAGTGTCCATCGCCGCGGTCGCTTCGTCGAGTATCAGGATCTTCGGATCGAGAAGGACCGCGCGGGCGATGGATATCCGCTGTTTTTCGCCGCCGGAAAGATCCTTATAACCGAAGCCTATCTTCGTATCGTAACCGTCCGGCAGCTTGACTATGAATTCATGCGCGCCGGCGATCTTTGCTGCCGCGACTACGTCCTCGAAAGTCGAGTCCGATCTCGCGTATCTGATGTTGTCGGCGATCGTGCCGACGAAAAGATACGTTTCCTGAGATACGATACCGATGTTCTTTCTCAGTTCGTCAAAAGACAGGTCTTTGACGTTCACTCCGTCGATCAATATCTGCCCCTCGTCCGTATCGTACAGCCTCATCAGCAGATTCGCGATCGTGCTTTTCCCCGCTCCGCTGTGGCCGACGATGCCGATACAGTGACCGGCATCGACTTCAAACGATATGCCGTCAATCACTTTTTTACCTTTGATATACGAGAATTCAACGTCTTTGAACTCTACGCGTCCTTTCATTTCCGAAAGCCTGACCGGATCTTCTTTTTCACGCACGTCAGGCTCCGCGTCCGCTATCTCAAACAGTCTCTGCGCGGCGTTCGTGCAGTCGGAAAACCAGTAGACCATATCGACGAGCATGAACATGGGCTCGTTCATCAGCGCCACGTACGCGAGAAACGCCATAAGCGTGCCGTAAGTCATCCCGCTTTTTCCCGTTATCACCATCCAGCCGCCGACGCCCCAAACAATTATGTTTGATAAAAACATTATAAAAGACGCGAACGGGAAAGCCGTATTGCTGTAAAACGTGACATTCCGCGAATCTCTCGCCAGACGGTACGACGCTCTGTCGAATCTCGCGGTCTCCTCTTTTTCACGGGAAAACGCTTTTACGACACGAAAACCCGCGAGATTGTCCGAAAGGGCGCTGTTGAGCGAACGCGAGCTCGCGTATGTTTTCGCGTGAAGCGAGGTCATTTTTTTGAATATCCTGTACACGATATACGCGAAAAGTGGTATTATCACCGCGGAGAACGCGGCGAGCACGGGATCCATTATAAACATTATCACGATTACCGCGATCATCTGTACCGAGTTTTTCAGAAACTCCGGCACGCCCATGCAAAAGAACCAGTAAATAGTGTTTGAGTCGTTGTTTATCTGGTTCATCAGCCCGCCTGTCTGCCGCGCCGTGAAAAAAGACAGCGACAGCCGCTCGATAGATGAAAATATCGTCTTTTTAAGATCGTATGTGACCTTTCCCGAAACTCTCGCCGAAATGATCCCTGTAACGGAATTGACGAGCAGCGACGCGAGTTTAAGCAAAACAACCAGCGCGAGCACGAACAAAAGCTGTCCGTACCATTTGCTCTCCGGCGTCAGGACTTTGTCGTAGAAGAAAGACGTTGAAACATAAGGCGCGACGACGCCGAGCGCGCTAAGCGCCGCAAGGCATATGAGGACCGTCAGCATCTGCTTTTTGTACGTCTTTGAGAATTCGAAAAGCCGCTTGTAAAGCTTTGATTTTTCCATGCAGCGCGGGCAGATCTTTCTTTCCGGGTCAGGATATCTTCTCCCGCATTTAGGGCAGAATCGCTCGTCCTTGAAATCTTCCTCGTCGATCCTGACTTCTTTTTTATCAATTGGTCCCGCCGCGTATTTGACGAAGATCCGCGCGTCGCGCAGAGAGTTTTTCGTCATACAGGCAATTATCTTCGGCTCACCGTCGCAGCTGCACGTCAGCATCGCGGTCGAGACGAGCTCTTCAACGGAAAGATCTTTGATTTTTTCGTTATCGTACTCATGTGACGCTTTTACGGCGAATTCTTTCGTCACTTCCTTGCCGGGTCTGCCGCTTACGGTAACGACGCCTTCAAGCACGTACGTTTTTGCGGCGGTCACGGCGATGAGAGTATCCGCGCGTGTAAACGAACTGTCAAGATCAGTCGCGCAAAACACTTCGATGTCGCCGGCATTCACACCGACCGACTCGAATGCGCGCGCCGCATGGCTGCCGAATTTTGAGATCTCTATCATCGCGCGGTCTCCTTTCCGTAATCGTTTCGAGTATTATAACAGAAAATGATCCCGATGTCAAGGCTTGACCCGGGATCATTTTCTTAAATTCATATTTTCTCGATAAAACCGATTTCCGCCGATCCGTCGCGTGAGAAATTGTTTGTATACTGGACTTTTCCGATCTTACATCCTTCGCCTATGATAACGTTTTTACCGACGACGAGCGGACATTCCGTGTTTTCAAGGAATATCGCGTCACCCTCGATCGACTCTTTGACTATCGTTTTCGCTACGGTTTTGGCGAAAGGTCTGTGCGCTTCTTCCCTTAACTCTATCCGGATCGTCGTTCCGCCGATGCTGTTTATGACGTTAGTGAATTTCCTGAATCCGAGTTTTATATCGACGTTTTCGGCGTTCAGCAGCCCCTTTATGAATACCGGCCCGCTGATAAGGAATTCTTCGGCCTCCGCGTCGCCTTCACAGTCGAATCTTCCGCTTATCTTTGCATTGCGGAATTTCGCTTCATTTGCCGAAAGCGACCCAGATACGTTCGCCTCGTTCACTGTCAGCGTTTCTTTTATTTTGCAGGATCCCGATGATATGAGTTCCCCGCTGACGGCAAGAGAATCGGCGGTGAAAGAGCCTGAAACCTGCACGGAGTCCGCTTTAACGTCTGCAAACATTCCGGAACCTGAGACGTGTATTTCTCCGGTACACTCAAATCCCGCGTTTGCGATCACGGATCCCGAGACGCGCAGCCCCGTACACCGTGTACGTCCGTTGATATTTCCGCTGCCTGTAATTTGAATCTCCTCGTTATAATCAGCACCTGATATCGTTCCGCTACCGGTTATTTTCATTATATTTCACCTTTCCTTTCAATAAATACCGTTGTTCCGGCTTCGTTCGTCACGTACACTTTTTGTATCTCGCTCATCTTGAATTTCGTCGTGCCGAAATCCGTCGTAACGGTCAGATAAAATTCTTTTTCCTCTTTTTCTTTGTAACTGTCCGCAAGCTCGGATAAAGAGACGCCTTCCTTCAGTC